>JAESSK010000351.1 GCA_016764155.1 Rhizobiaceae bacterium | reverse complement strand
TGTAATTGACATTATAGGATCTTTTGGCGACAACGTGGCTTCTGCCATCTTTACAATATTTTGCATAAGCCAAGGGCCCATTCCGCCCATGTCAGGCATGGCTGGTGCGCCAGCGCCGCCTTTGGCAGGAGCTTCAGCAACCATAGCCTCAGTGGTTACCAGCAGGGATGCAATAGAAGCTGCATCCTGTAGTGCGTGGCGAACCACTTTCACTGGATCGATGATGCCCATTTTGTACATGTCACCGAATTCGCTAGTCTGGGCATTGTAGCCGTAACCAGCTTTTTTCTTGGCAACAATGTTACCAACGATGATTGAACCTTCATCACCCGCATTTTCAGCGATCTGACGAATAGGAGCTTGAAGCGCACGACGAACGATAGAGATGCCAGCATTCTGGTCTTCATTTTCGCCTTTAACTTTAATCGCAAGAGAAGCCTGCAAAAGAGCAACACCGCCACCAGGCACAACGCCTTCTTCAACAGCTGCACGCGTAGCGTTCAGCGCATCGTCGATACGGTCTTTGCGTTCTTTAACTTCAACTTCAGTAGCACCACCAACGCGGATAACAGCAACACCGCCAGCAAGTTTTGCCAGACGTTCCTGTAGTTTTTCCATGTCGTAGTCAGAAGAAGTTTCTTCGATCTGAGCTTTGATCTGGTTTACGCGACCTTCGATGTCTTTTTTCTTGCCAGCACCATCAACGATAGTGGCGTTTTCTTTAGAGACAGTAACTTTCTTGGCAGTGCCAAGCATGTCGAGAGTTACGTTTTCCAGTTTGATGCCGAGGTCTTCGGAGATGACCTGACCACCGGTAAGAACTGCGATGTCTTCAAGCATTGCTTTACGACGATCACCAAAACCAGGAGCTTTAACAGCAGCAATTTTCAGGCCACCGCGCAATTTGTTAACAACCAAAGTTGCCAATGCTTCACCTTCAACATCTTCTGCAATGATCATCAAAGGACGCGAAGACTGAACAACAGCTTCAAGGATTGGCAACATTGCCTGTAGGTTTGAAAGTTTTGATTCATGCAGAAGAATGTAAGGATCTTCCATGTCTGCAATCATTTTTTCCGTGTTGGTCACGAAGTAAGGAGACAGATAACCACGGTCAAACTGCATGCCTTCAACAACTTCAAGTTCGGTCTCAGCAGTTTTAGCTTCTTCAACTGTGATCACGCCTTCATTGCCGACTTTCTGCATTGCTTCAGCAATATCTTTACCGATTTGCTTTTCGCCATTGGCAGAAATTGTACCAACCTGCGCAACTTCGTCAGAAGTCTTGATGGCTTTTGCAGTCTTCTTGAGAGTTGCAACAACATCGGTGACAGCAAGATCAATGCCGCGTTTCAGATCCATCGGGTTCATGCCGGCAGCAACAGCTTTTGCACCTTCACGAACGATTGCCTGAGCAAGAACGGTAGCAGTTGTAGTGCCATCGCCTGCAGCGTCGTTTGTTTTTGAAGCAACTTCACGCACCATCTGTGCGCCCATGTTTTCAAATTTATCTTCAAGTTCGATTTCTTTAGCAACGGTCACGCCATCTTTAGTGATGCGCGGTGCGCCGAAAGATTTGTCGAGAATAACGTTACGCCCTTTTGGACCAAGCGTTACTTTTACAGCGTTAGCAAGAACGTCGACGCCAGCCAGCATCTTGTTACGTGCGTCTGTACCAAAAATTACTTCTTTAGCAGCCATTTTAAGCTCCTCTGTGTGTTCGCCGCGATATCAGTTTGCGGTTTCCACTATTTAAAAAATTGATGAATTAAGAGAGACGGAATTAACCGATAATTCCCATGATGTCTGACTCTTTCATGATCAAAAGGTCTTCACCATTGATCTTGACTTCAGTGCCTGACCATTTGCCAAACAGAATAAGGTCGCCTTTTTTAACGTCGAGCTCAACCAGCTTGCCGCTTTCATCGCGTGCACCAGAACCAACTGCAACGATTTCACCTTCGGAAGGCTTTTCCTGAGCATTGTCAGGAAGAATGATGCCACCAGCAGTTTTTTCTTCAGCTTCAACACGGCGTACTACAACGCGGTCGTGAAGAGGGCGAAAATTGATCTTCTTTGCCATGATTATAAAATCCATTTTAGACAGCGTAAATTATTTACGCGATACCAACAAAAATAGCACTCCTCTAGAAGAGTGCTAACAACAGATGAGATAGGGAGTGTAGGCGTGAGAGTCAAGATTTATCGATATTTTTAGTCCGCTCCAGCCCAAACATATTCTTTATAGTTAACCCGATTTCTAGGCTTACAATCGATTTTTAGGGTGTTGCAACTGAATCAATATCTAACATCGAATTAGCATCCCGCCTCTTTGCCGGGCGGGGTTCCGAAAACAGATCCCCTTGAACCATAAGGATATCCTGGTCGATTAATTCCATCACGTGAATATCTTTTTCCACGTGGGTGGCAATCAAACGGGTTCGGTTTTCATTGGCCTGATGAGCAATCTTCACGCCGTTCAGTTCATGGTTTTCCCCATCATAGCCTATTAAGGTGGTGATGGGGATTTTTATGAATGAGAATGCTGTCGATTTGATAAGCCGTTGCAGCAAGATCAGGTCATCGCAATTATCAATCGACAAGCCGACACCAAGATCACGCAGGGAAGACAGCATTCGTAGTTTTGACAATCCAAGTTTTTGATATCTGTCCTGAGAAATTTCAATCAGAATTTGCGGGCAGATTACCAAGTTCGCTTTCAGGATTTCCAAAATTTCGTTGAAAAATTCTTCATCATCCAAACTGGTCGCCGAAAGGTTCCAGAAAATTCCGGGTTCCACACCATCGCGCCTCAAATCGCGCAATAGCTGAATGATTTTGATCAATATCTGGCGATCAAGTTCAACAATGGCGCCGGTTTGTTCTGCCTGCACAAGAAAATCACTGCATTTGATAACTCTGCCATCACCCAGATCAAACCGTGCAAACGCTTCGTAATGGGTGACCTCACGATCGGGCAGCGTCAAAACAGGCTGCAAATAAAGTTGCAACTCCCCTTCATCCAAATGGTCTTCAAATTCCACGGTTTTATCAGCACTATTTGAAGCGGCGATAATCTCTGGACTAAGCAGAAGGTTCTTCAATGGGATATTTTCATTGACCGGACGCATATTGGTGCCCGGTTCACTGGCTAGTTTTTTAAGCGATGTATCAAGCTTTTTCTCAAGGCCGTCCATGCGCTGCGAAACGCTCGTCAGAGTTTCTCTATCATCTTGATGGGTAGAAACATTTTCCAGTCTCTTATTGATGTCAT
>JAESSK010000350.1 GCA_016764155.1 Rhizobiaceae bacterium | reverse complement strand
TGCGTGCGCTCCACACGCTTCGCGTATTGCGCTAGCCGACCGCGCGTTAGCTGACAGCGGCTTCGAACGCCCGCACTCGCACTCACTGGATGGCACGTTGTTTGGATGCGAGGGTAGACGAAAGTTCTGAGTGTATTTTTTCGTTGCTGACAAATAGTGTCAGCAGTCTCGTGCTATAAAGTCCTTACACATATAAAGAGGAAAATAATATGTCAGAAAAATATAAAGCCAGTTGCGATTGTGGTGCAGTTAGTTTTGAAACGCCGTTGAATGATTTAACCGTCGGCGCGTGCCATTGTTCTTCATGCCAAAAAATCTCTAGCTCATTCTATATGGCCGCCCATTATACGGGCGAAATTGAGTTTAACGGTGTTGAAAACATCACCAATTACGATAGCTCAGCATGGGCGCACCGCGCATTCTGTTCAAAATGTGGTGCAAATCTTTATTATAAATTAAAATCGGCAGATGAATATTCACTTTCAGCCGCATTATTTGACGACAAATCAAAATTCGAGCTAAAAACCCAGCTGTTTACCGACATTAAACCCGCCTATATCGAGCTGACAGCCGATACTCAAAATATGACGCGGCAAGAATGTTTTGATAAGTGGGGCTAATGACTTTTACATTTCGTCCCATAGATACGACAAATTGGTCAGACTTCGAAACTTTGATGGAAAGCCAAGGTGCGCCGCATAATTGTTGGTGCACCGCATGGCTAGATGTCGAAAAGCAAAATAAAAAGGCCGAAAAATCCGAGAAAAAGGCCACAATGAAAAAGCGAATCGATAATGGCACTCCCGTCGGTCTGCTGGCTTATTCAAATGGCAAACCCATCGGTTGGTGCGCCATTGCGCCCAGAGAAACCTATAAACCGTTGGGCGGCGATGAGACTAAACAGCAAGTCTGGTCAATCGTTTGCTTTTTCATCAAACGAGATTTTAGAGGGCAAGGCTTATCTCGTCTTTTTCTCAATCAGGCGGTGGAATTTGCAGCCAATAATGGCGCAAAATATATTGAAGCCTATCCCGTGGCTAAAGACTCCCCGAGCTATCGATTTATGGGCTTCAAATCGACATTCGAGAAAGCCAAATTTAAATTTGTAAAAAATGCAGGCACAAGGCGTCACGTCATGTCAAAAGAACTTGATTGAATTGAGCGGCTTACATAACAGAGGCCGAAATCCGCATCAAATATAACTTTTAGAGACATTATGCCACATTGTGTGGCCGCAGCACTGCGCTTATCATTTATCCAACTCAATAGTTGGAGATATGTCATGCAAAATATCAATCATAAAGACTGGCGCTTATTGTATATATTGGCGGCGATTGGGGCTTTTGCTTCCCTTGCCCTCATTCCCATTCAAATGGTATTTTTTATTCTTTGGCCGTTGCCGACAGAGGTTCTGGCATGGTTTGAGCGTTTCGACCAAAATTGGCTGATTGGCCTGATTAGCCTCGACATTCTGTTCATTGTGCAAAATGCCCTGATCATGGTTTTATATTTAGCCTTTATAGTCATTCTGTGGCCCGTCAATCGAGCCGTAATTTTGCTGGCAGCGGCGTTTGCTTTCATTGGTCTGTCATTGTATTTTTCGTCAAATGTCAGTTTCGAAATGCTCAATCTAAGCCAACAATATTTCGCCACAACAGATTTTGCCGCTCAAAACCAATTGCTAGGCGCAGGGCGCATGGCTTTGGCTATCTTTGTCGGCACATCATTTGATGTTTATTACATTTTCTCAGGCTTGGCTCTGCTGCTTTTCTCCTATGCCATGCTCAATGCTCAGCATTTCAGCAAATTGACGGCCTATTTCGGCCTCATAGCTGGCGCGCTTATGTTGGTGCCAGCCACTGCGGGCATTCTTGGCCTGACCATGTCAATCCTATCCCTCATCCCGTGGATTGCATTTTGCTTTCTGGTCGGGCGGTGTTTGATTGATATGTCGCATAAATAATATTGACTTTTATTCTGCCACCTTTTGGCCTATATCCCCCTTAACAAAAGGGATAATATGCTTACCGATCTTATCAATGCTGGCTATTGGCCAGACATTCTTTCCAACACTGCCGCCATCACGTTGATCATCAGTTCCATGTTCACCTCGGCAATAACCGTTAGTTTTGGCTTGGGTGGTGGGGTGATTATGTTGGCTTTATTGGTTAATTTTGTGCCCATCGCGGTGGTCATCCCCATACATGCGGTCATTCAAATGGGCAGCAATACAAGCCGCGCGGTGTTGCTGCGCAAGCATATTGTCAAGCCCATATTAATTTATTTCTTTTTGGGTGCCATTGTGGGTGCGGCCATTGGTGGGCATTTTGTTGTGGCATTGCCCGAGAATATTTTGCTGGGCATTTTAGGCTTGTTCATTCTTTATACAACATGGGGGCCAAAACCCAAAAATCTCAAACTTGGCAAAATCGGTTATGTGATTTCGGGGGTGTTCATCACCTTTGCCACCATGTTTATTGGCGCCACGGGGCCTTTGGCTATGGCATTGTTGCCGCGTAAGAATTTAGAAAAACTACAAGTTTCAGCAACTCATGGCTCTTTATTGGTGGTGCAACATGGGCTTAAAATTCTTATATTCGGCTTTTTGGGTTTTGCCTTTAAAGCCTGGGCGTTGTTTTTTGTGTTGATGATTGTCAGCGGGTTTATTGGCACTTATTCTGGCCGGGCTGTTTTGCAGCGCATGCCGTCAAAATATTTCCAAACGGGCATCACCATTATTCTGACTTTAATGGCCATCAGAATGCTCTATACAGCCGTAGCTTCCTTTCTATAATCATTCAAATTTATGCTGGAATGACAACCTATATTTGCGAGTATTTGCCCACAAGTCGAGCAATTGTAATAATATACAAGGCAATAACATCAAAATTGTTGATTTTTTTGAGAATCTTGTGTTCACTATATTGCAAGGGGCAAATATGTATGTTAGATCATCCCCAACTTATAAACATATATCTATTGTCGTCCCTATGGATGACTTTAAATTGTGCGAAAATAATTATAAACATACTGATGTTAACATTTAACTCAAGAAAAAGGCGGATACGTGTCAAATACTCAATCGATTATTTCTGGTATGCCTGGTCGTTATGCGACCGCCCTTTTTGATTTGGCAAAAGACGCCAAACAATTGGATAAAATTGGTAAAGAGCTTGATGCTTTTGGCCAAATGATCAACGACAGCGAAGAGCTCACTCGTTTGGTTAAATCACCCGTATTCACAGCAGATCAACAAAGTGCAGCCATTGGCGCCATTGTTAAAAAAATTGGCCTAAAAGGCTTAACTGCTAATTTCATTAATTTAGTTGCTCAAAATCGCCGTCTGTTCGCGATTGATGCAATTATCAAAGCATATCGCGGCTTAGTTTCACTCGAAAAAGGTGAAGTGACGGCCGAGGTTTTAAGTGCAGCAAAGCTTACAAAAGCACAAACTGATGCACTGAAAGCAGCGTTGAAAGACGCTGTCGGTAAAGAAGTTCAATTAGAATTGTCGGTTGATCCGGCAATTTTGGGCGGGCTTCGCGTAAAGGTGGGTAGTAAATTGGTCGACAATTCACTGCGCACGAAACTCAATAATCTTAAACTTGCGATGAAAGAGGTTGGCTAATGGAAATCAAAGCCGCGGAAATCTCCGCAATCCTCAAAGAACAGATTAAAAATTTCGGCGCTGAAGCTGAAGTTTCTGAAGTTGGACAAGTCTTAAGCGTTGGTGATGGTATCGCTCGTGTTTATGGCCTTGATAATGTTCAGGCTGGCGAAATGGTCGAATTCCCTGGTGGTGTTCGTGGCATGGCGCTGAATCTGGAATCTGATAATGTTGGTATTGTTATTTTTGGTAGCGATAGAGACATTAAAGAGGGTGACACAGTAAAACGTACTGGTGCGATTGTGGAAGTGCCAACAGGCAGAGGTCTTCTTGGCCGTGTTGTTGATGCTCTAGGTAACCCAATTGATGGCAAAGGCCCAATTGAAAACGTATCAATGAGCCGGGTGGATGTTAAAGCCCCGGGCATTTTGCCACGTAAATCAGTTCATGAGCCTATGCAAACTGGCCTTAAAGCCATTGATGCGCTCATCCCGATTGGCCGTGGCCAACGTGAACTGATCATTGGTGACCGTCAAACCGGCAAAACAGCCATCGCGCTGGATGCCATTTTGAACCAAAAAGCTGATCACGCAGGTGATGATGAATACAAAAAAATGTATTGCATCTATGTGGTTATTGGTCAAAAACGCTCAACCGTAGCTCAATTCGTTAAAGTTCTTGAAGAACATGGCGCTATGGAATATTCAATCATTGTGGCCGCAACCGCGCCTGACTCTGCACCATTGCAATATCTAGCGCCATATACTGGCTCTAC
>JAESSK010000349.1 GCA_016764155.1 Rhizobiaceae bacterium | reverse complement strand
GAACAGACTGGTATTCGTGCCAATATCAAAAACCTAAATGTCGGCGGTGCTATAACCGCAGTATCCTACTGGCCGATTACTAAATAGACCAGTAGTTGAAGGGGCGTGGCATTGACCACTGAAAATAATGGAGGAAGACGGCGCGAGCTGTCTTCTTCTCAAAAATTCATAAAATCGGTTACCCCTTGGGTGATTGGCTTTTGGAAAACCACATTTACAGTGCTGATCACCATGGTTGGCCTGTTATGTGTCACCTTTATCATCGGTCGGGTGATGCCGATTGATCCTGTGCTTTCTATTGTTGGTGAAGCTGCCAGCAATGAAACCTATCAACAGGCATACCGCGATTTGGGGCTGGATAAGCCCATTATCACACAGTTTTTCATTTTTCTTTGGGATGTGATGCACGGCAATTTTGGCGAGTCCTTGCTGACCGCGCGTCCTGTATCCCAAGACTTAATCCGTGTGTTCCCCGCAACGCTGGAGCTGGCGTCTGTCGGTATAATCATCGGCATCGTCATCGGTATACCGTTGGGCGTGATTGCTGCGGTCAACCAAGGTACTTGGGTTGATCATATCGCCCGCGTGATTGCGCTGATTGGGTATTCCATGCCGGTTTTCTGGATCGGTATGATCGGGCTGATGGTGCTTTATGGCAAGCTCGATTGGGTGGCCGGACCGGGGCGGCTGGATATTTTCTATGTGGATATTGTGCCTTCTGTGACCGGTATGATCCTGGTTGATAGTTTGATAGCTGGCGATATGACGATTTTTTGGAATGCGGTTTCGCACATCATTCTTCCGGCGGGATTGCTGGCTTATTATTCGCTTGCCTATATTTCGCGTATGACACGTAGCTTCATGCTGGAGCAGCTTGATCAGGAATATATCACCACAGCGCGGGTGAAGGGACTTTCGGAAACTTCCGTTGTTTGGCGCCATGCGCTGGGCAATGTGAAAGTGCCGTTGATAACGGTGATCGCGCTTTCTTATGCGGGCTTGCTTGAAGGTTCCGTTTTGACGGAAACCATCTTTTCGTGGCCCGGTATCGGGTCTTACATCACCACCGCATTATTATCGGCTGATATGAATGCGGTGCTAGGCGGCACTATGGTTGTGGGGCTGGTATTTGTCGGCCTTAATATTTTCGCCGATCTGCTTTATAAAGTTTTTGATCCGAGGGCCAAATGAGTGAATTAAAAACGAGTCCCGAGACAAAACAAAGCCTGCATGACTGGTTGGTCAGTGACGCGCCCACATCTCGCAGGCAGGCGAAATTATCATCCTATTATCGTGCATGGTTGACGCTGAAGTCCAATCCGATGGCGATGTTTGGATTGGCGATTTTGTCCGGATTGTTGTTTATTGCAGCGTTTGCGCCGTGGCTGGCTCCGGCTGATCCGTTTGAGCAGGACCTTGCTGCGCGCCTCCTGCCACCGGGAGAGGGTGGTTATATTTTTGGTTCGGATTCTCTTGGACGTGATATTTTGAGCCGATTGATGTATGGTTCACGCATTACACTTTACATCGTGGCATTGGTGGCTTTGATGGCGCCGATTGTCGGGCTGTTTGTAGGCACTGCGGCTGGCTATCTTGGTGGCTGGGTCGATGTGGTGTTGATGCGTATCACCGATATTTTTCTGGCCTTTCCACGGCTGGTTCTGGCGCTTGCTTTTGTTTCTGCACTGGGTGCCGGAATTGAAAATGCGGTGCTGGCAATCGTTCTTACGGCATGGCCGCCTTATGCAAGGATTGCACGTGCTGAAACACTGACGATCCGTAATGCAGATTTTATTCATGCGATCAAATTACAGGGTGCCGGTGCCATGCGCATCATCACGCGCCATATCTGGCCGTTGTGTATTTCGTCGCTTGTTATTCGGGTAACGCTCGATATGGCCGGGATTATTTTGACGGCTGCGGGGCTTGGTTTTCTTGGCCTTGGCGCGCAACCACCGTCGCCTGAATGGGGCGCGATGATTTCAGCCGGACGCAAATTCATTCTCGATCATTGGTGGGTTGTGACCATGCCCGGGCTGGCGATCTTCACAGTATCTCTTGCTTTCAACCTGTTGGGCGATGGCCTTCGTGATGTGCTTGATCCAAAGAAAAACAAATAAATGACCAATCTGCTCGAAGTTAAAAACCTCTGTGTGAATTTTCCCACCCGCAATGGCGTGGTGGAGGCGGTACGCAATATTTCGTTTTCGCTGGGTAAAGAACGGCTTGGCATTGTGGGTGAATCTGGTTCCGGTAAATCAATGACCGGTAGAGCCATTTTGCGCCTTATCAAGAAACCGGGAATTCTCACTGCGGACTATATCAAGTTGGAAGGGCAGGACCTGCTCAAGCTGTCTGAACGCGAAATGCGAGGCGTTCGCGGGCATAAGATTTCCATGGTTATGCAGGATCCGAAATTCTCGCTCAATCCGGTCATGCGTATTGGTGACCAGATTTGTGAAGCCTATCAATTGCATTCCAAGGTTAGCCGCAAAGAAGCGGTCAAAAAGACCATTGAGATGCTGGAAGCTGTGTTGATCCGGGACCCGGAGCGTGTGTTCAAATCCTATCCTCATGAGATGTCTGGCGGTATGGGGCAGCGTATCATGATCGCCATGATGCTGATTCCCGATCCGCAAATCCTGATTGCTGATGAACCGACTTCGGCGCTTGATGTGACGGTGCAAAAGGAAGTGCTGGAGATCATGGACAGGCTTGTGCGTGAACGTGGCATGGGACTGATCTTCATCAGCCATGATCTTAATGTGGTTTCTGCTTTTTGTGACCGTGTGCTGATCATGTATGCGGGGCGTATTGTTGAAACCTGCCGGGCAGACGAATTGAGCAATGCGAAGCATCCCTATACGCAGGGACTGCTTAAATCCTTGCCTCAGTTGGAGCGCCGGGTTGATAGATTGGCAGTTTTGCAACGCGATGAAGCATGGCGCACAGCACCAAGCGTTAGCGGCATTGTTGAACCGGAGCGAGCGTGATGACAAAAGAGCTCGGGATCGAAATTGAAAAACTCAACGTTTGGTTCGGCGAGGGCGACACCCATGTAAATGCGGTGATTGATGCGTCCTTCAGCGTGAAAAAGGGTGGGAGTTTTGGACTGGTCGGAGAATCCGGCTCGGGCAAATCCACAGTATTGCGTGCCATCACCGGACTGGCACCTGATTGGTCCGGCAAGATTACGGTTCTTGATGAGGTTCTGGGCGAGACCAGAACGCGCAATTTTTATTCAAAAGTGCAAATGGTGTTTCAGGACCCGTATGCTTCTTTGCATCCGCGCCAGACAATCGATCACGTATTATCTGAAGCGCTGCATTTGCACGGATTTTCTGAACCCGATAATCGCATTATGAAGGTGCTTAATGATGTGGGGTTGAGCCAGGGGTTTCGTTTTCGCTATCCCCATCAACTTTCAGGCGGCCAGCGCCAGCGTGTGGCCATTGCACGGGCACTGGTAATTGAACCTGAAATCCTGCTGTTGGATGAACCTACCTCTGCGCTCGATGTTTCTGTGCAGGCAGAGATATTAAATCTGCTGACTGATTTACAAGCTGAACGTGCGCTGACTTATCTAATGGTTTCACACGATTTGGCGGTTGTCGGGCATATGTGCAGCGAAATTGCCGTGATGAATCAGGGTGAGATTGTGGAGCTACTTGACGTAGAGGACATGCGCGCTCTGAAAGCTATACATCCCTACACGCAACAATTGTTGGATGCAAGTGTTCAAAGACGCCGCGTGGATTGAGTAAAGCAAAAATTTATATTGCAAAATTAATGTTTACTTCATGTTAACTATGGCGAACGTATAGTCGATTACAGCCAACAGGGAGCCCAACACTTCCCGCATGATGCAAGTTGACGTAACGGTATACTCCGAATGTCCTAGACCCACATAACGTATTGCAACCTATATTGTGTCCGAAGATTACGGGCACTATTGGGCTAGTAATACGCAGGAAAACATCATGAAACCCACTTCCGTGCTGTTCATCGCTGCATCAATATTGTTTACAGCAACATCTCATACAGTTGCCGATGATGAAGAATTTCATCCCGCTCTGAAGAAACTTGCCATTGGCAAGATCTATAAAGTCGCTCAAAACGATTCTCTGATCGAAGCGATTATGGATCACAACAAAAAGACAAAATCATATAAACAATCTCATATCGATGCTCTGGATAACCAATGGCGAGAAGAGATTGGCGCGGGTGATCAACCTTTGATCACTTCTCTTTTGTCGACGAAAGTCTCTCAATATTTGAAAAGAGTTCAGCACGAAAGTGACGGGCTGTTCACCGAGATTTTTGTAATGGGCAAAAAAGGGATCAATGTCGCCCAAAGTGCAATCACGTCGGATTACTGGTAGGGCGATGAGGAGCATTGGATAAATTCCTTTAAGGGGGGATCCAATGCCGTCTCCATCGGCCACATTGATTGGGATGAATCAACGCAAATCCTTCAAAGCAAAATCAGCATTCCGATTTTAAATAATTGGGGCAAACCGATTGGCGCCATCACGTTCGGCGTCGATGTTCAGATGCTGTAACCAACTCACCGACAGAAATAGAAACCCACCATCTAGATGGTTCTAAAAAATTTCCGGACTTAAACATTATGAAATTTTCTATCAACTTTAAACTTATGTCGCTCGTTATATTAGCGGTAAGTTTGCTTTCAGTATCCATTGTTGCAATTGGAACTGTTTCCTCATTGAAAAATTTGCAGGCCACAACTCTTGAGGCCGAAGAGGAAATCGCTCGACTTTTGGCGAAACAGTTTTCTGGCAATATTTACTTTCAACGCATCCAACATATGGAAGAATCTTTTGTAGAGTTTTCTGCAGATCCAAATTTTCATTTTGCATATGGTGGTGCTGTTAGACTGAATGGTGATACCATTGCTGAAAATGCAAAGTT
>JAESSK010000348.1 GCA_016764155.1 Rhizobiaceae bacterium | reverse complement strand
TTAAAAGCCCGCTATGGCCAAGCCAGAACGCTCCCGCACAGACAGAGCACATCAAGGCACCGTCAGCATGCTGCTTACGCAGCCAGTTGTGAATAGCCGTCTCACCTTCACCCCGCGAGCCTCCCAGAGAAGGGGGCAGGATAATCGCATCAAACATGTCCGTTGCTTCCAACATCATCGTTTCGTCTACCTGAGTGATATCCAACCGACCACCACCAAGTTTCAGGCTGTGTTGGTTGGCAATCGTGAATAAATCGGCAAGGCCAAGAACAGCCGACATCTGCACGTCACGATAAGCAATGATTGCGATGGAATGGGTTTTTGAGGTCATTTGGCGAATGTAGCATACTAAATGTCATTTACGCCAATCGTATCAAACGCGCGCCAAGTTTAGATATTGGATAGTCAACAAAATGGAGTTTGAAATGTCCAAAACCGCACTAGTCCTCATCGATATCCAGAACGATTATTTTGAAGGTGGCAAATGGCCCGTCGATAAAATGCAGACAGTATCAGCAAACGCTGCCCGTCTGCTCGATCATGCCCGCAAGCAGGGCCAGGAAATCATCCACATCCGCCATGAAATTCCATCAGACGAAGCACCGTTTTTTAGACCCGGTTCAAAAGGTGCGGAAACCCACGTTTCCGTTGCTCCGCTCGAGGTGAAGCCGTCATTTTGAAACACAAAGCCAACAGCTTTCACGATACCCCATTGCGTGAGGAACTTGAGGCGAGGGGAGCATCCAAAATCACCATTTGCGGTGCCATGAGTCAGATGTGCGTTGACGCTACCGCCAGAGCCGCATCCGATTTTGGCTATGAAGTCACGGTAGTTGAAGATGCCTGCGGAGCAAAAGAAGCAACGTTTAACGGTGTAGAAGTATCTGCATCTCAAGTGCATGCAGCCTTCATGGCACCTTTGGCCATGAGCTATGCCAGTGTCATTTCCAGTGAAATATATTTCTCACAAAAAAAATGACGTCACAAGCCACTTCGTGCCAGCATTTCGAATGCAATCTCAATATAGAGGCGCAGGCAACACCAACAACTTGGTGATCATGCCCATTTGGCGAGAAACGGATCACTTGTATTGCTGATGGTGATATATTCTGATTAAATTCTGCCAAATGTTGAATAAAGGGCGTCGATGGCAGAAGTATATATAATTTACTACTTCAATTTTAGGGAGTTATTAACCTAATTCGATCAGTGTTAAAGCAACCTGAGTTTGCGAGTTAAGCGCCATACATTAATTGGCATGAAGCTGTTAATTCCCAATATTTGTAATCTACCATCTCATAGATTGTGTTGAGGATAATTCATGGTTTCAGTCACAAGTACTCAGAATGCTGCTGCGCAACAGCCGCCGCAAAATACAAACCAGACTGATTTGCAAAAGATGATAGCGCGCGTAGCTGCGTTAAAACAACGCATGGATGCGCGCAATTCTGCGACAAATACAAGTGTAAGGCCGGATACAACTAATGACCCTATTAACAAAGCGAGCGCAGATATCGCTCGCTTTGTTGCGCAAAACCAAGGCGAGGTTATATGGACCCGCGCCGCCGGATTTTCAGCCGAATCTTTAGAGCGAACCCCCGGAGCTGTAAGCACCTACACTCCCCCGACCGCCTCCACCCCCACCTTCGGAGTTACATCCGCAGACAATGTCGGCAAAGGTGGCGAAATGATTAAAGAAAATGGCGGCAACTTCAGTGGCGGTGCAGGTAATGATACCATCCTAGCTGGCTATAACTCCATTATTCATGGTGGTGATGGTAATGATTATATTAGAGCAGACGGCAAAATTTATGGCGGCAAGGGAAATGATGAGATTGAAGCTACCGGCGATGTATATGGCGGCGAGGGCGATGATACGATAAGAGTTCGTTTTAGAGAATCAACGGCATATGGCGGTGCTGGTAATGACAGGATAAGCGTCGCATATGGTGGCAGCGACGTCGAAGGTGGTACAGGCAACGACTTGATTAATGTTCGGGGAAGTCGCCAAGTAAGCGGTCCTGGTGAAACTACAGATATCAGATTTAACTTAGGTGATGGCAAGGATATTGTGCAGGTCCAGCACAGTGATATAGTCTTGGAATTAGGTGAAGGATTCACCCTAGAAAATATAAAAATCAACTATTCTGATGATGGTAGAATAGCGCTTCTTACGTTCATCAACAACGATGTTGATCAAATAGAGGTCAGAAATATGGATAATAGCTCCACTCAAGATGCTAGCACTTTCATCATACAATTTGCCGACGGCAATACGCTTGAACTGGACGAATTTACACTTGAGAATCCTGCTCAAACTTACTTTATTAGCTTCTATCTATAAATAGGCAGAGGCCTGATGGTCTCCGCCCATTTCCGTTAAACGTATTCGAAATCACTCGCATCGATAATGGCCGTTGAAGCGCCACTCAGGAGAACATATGTGTTATCCGGGGAAGGTTAAGGCATGGCAGTAATAATCAGCCTCAGCCAGCTCGACTATTATCAAGATAACGCCGCAGTATTTCCAGCTGCGGTAGTATTTTCATCATCGCTTCCAAATTGAGTTCCCGGCTCATTTTTTCAAGGGTGGGTTGCAATGAGGCTATCGCCTGCTTTTGAAAAACACGTCCTTTAGGTGTAATAAATATCAGCTTGCTGCGTCCATCCTTGGGGTTGGCCCGAACCTCAATCAGACCACGTGCAGAAAGCTTTGCCACCGTATTGGTCATCGTTGCCTTGGTCACCTGAAATGCATTTGCAAGGCGAAGCGGCGTCCAGCCATCTCCCACCCGGCAAAGGTGGTTGATGACGCCGAAATGGGAAATATGGACCCCATCCGGCATCAATTGATTGAACTCAGCCATCATCAACTGATTGATAATACCAATTTCCGTAAACAGGTTGAACAAATTGTCTTTAGGCGGGGGTGATTGATCAGGCATCTATAATTCTTGTATCCAACGGCCAACGGGGACTCGGTCCAATTTTTTCACCATAGCCCAATCGCCCAAGCATTTGAACCGTGCCACCATTTGGCGCTAATAGAGCATGGCATTTATCGTAATGCTCCTTCATTTCCGGCCACTCCTGTAAGGCCTGACTGTGCGGATGAAGGCCAAGCCCCAAAGAAGTTGTGGTCAAATTTACCCGCACCCAGTCGCGCCCGGCATTGAGCTGGTCAAGACGGCTATTGCCCTTGGTCACGAGCCAAACGTGCCCCATAGCACTGCCGCTTTCCGATAGCAGTATTTCCTGTCCTTGCTTGAACACGGATGATGCTGGATCAAGTGCACCTTCACGGGTAAAAAGTCCAAAAATTGATAGCGCTTCTAGAAACGGCCCGCCAAGATCAATGCCATCTGGATTAGCTTCAATTTCCGACTTCCCCACACGCATAAGATCGATGCTTTCCTTGTTCATGCGATGGGTATGCAATTCGGTCGTAGACGCTTCATTGGTGAGATGGCGAAGGTCAGCAACTTTGGAGGTGTCGTTTGTACCCATGATTTGCACGTTGTCATTAGTAAGCGCGATTAGTTTCGTAAGATCAGTATTCGGAATTTCCCGTTTCATATCGTAGGGAACTTTCAATGATCGTCGCTCCAAAACATTCGCAAAAAGCGGATCTTTTTTGACCGTTTCATCAGCATCAAATGAAAGAATTGCCACCGGTCGTTTATCAAGGTGCTCGCCCGAACCTTCCGGAAACGTCTCCATTGTCACTCGGTAGCCGTCTTCCGCTGCAGCCATCCGCAAAATTTCCAGAAAGCACCCAAGTCCGATGGTGATTTGCCGATTGAAGGGGTCTGTATGCGGTAGCAGGCGGTCCGTATCCACGTGGAGAATGATCTTATTTTCCGTCGATAGGTCAATTTGCCAAGGCTGCCGATTATGTGGATTAGGCGCGAGGATTGCGTAGGAGAGGGCACGTTTTCGTGGCTCGCTATAGAGCGATCCTGCCTGCGACCAAGGAATAAGCGCCTTGTGCGGAGTTCGGGTAAGGATAAAGCCCGCAACACCTGCACCCGCCGCCACAATAACACCACCGCCTGTTAGGGCTAAAAATTTCCGTCTGTTCATTTTGAATCTCCTAATATGATAAATTATATAGTTAGATATCATACTAAATTTAGAAATTACAAGCAGCACCATGAAATTAATTTATGAGAGCGGAGCGAAGGCTCGATTTCAAAACCACACTGGTCCATACTGAATATTCAAACAACAAGGACGCGATCAAATGAGTTTTGAAAGCTGGCTGGTATTCATAGCAATTTGGATGACTGTGAGTCTTCCACTTGGTCCTAATGCACTGAACTGCATTTCTGCATCCGCCACCCATGGATTTCAAAAGGGCCTGTGGAGTGTCACCGGCGTGTTCATTGCTGCGATCATCCACATGACACTCGCCGTCTCCGGTATCGCGGCGTTCTTGAATTCCAACCCAATACTTTTCGAAGTTCTCAGGTGGTTGGGCGTTGGTTATCTTGCATGGATGGGCGTTTCGATGTTGCGCTCGAAGGGAAAGTTCAAAATCCAAAAGAGCGCGGAGAGTTTTTCACGTATACAATCCGTGCGCCGCGCCATTTTGGTTTCCATGGGCAATCCAAAATCGATCTTCGTATGGCTGGCCGTTTTTACCCAATTTATCAATGTAGGCGCACCACTGGCACCACAATTATTGGTTCTGGCACCTTCAGCTCTCTCTATCACGGTCATCGTCTATATCGGCTATTGCGCCATCGGGCAGGGCGTGAATCGTCTGTTTTCCGGCAAAAGAAAAATGTGGTTCGACCG
>JAESSK010000347.1 GCA_016764155.1 Rhizobiaceae bacterium | reverse complement strand
TCGTCATCGCGATCATGGCGTTTCTTTCCTGCTTGACCCTTGGAAGCGTCACCATCATCTCTCAAACGGCCTCGGACTGGCAAAGCGATATCTCGCGTGAAGTGACCATTCAAATCCGTCCTTTTGACAATGTTGAGATGAACACGGCCATCCGCACCGCCAGCAGAATTGCCTTGAATTATGAAGGTGTTAGCAAGGTTACCGTGCTCAACGATAATGCCAGCGCCAAATTGCTGGAACCATGGCTTGGCACCGGATTAAACATCGAAGAATTACCCCTGCCCCGCCTCCTGACCGTGATCATTGACCGAGATAAAAAGCCTGACTTCGTTTCCATGCGCGCAGAATTGCTGGCAAAAGTGCCCGGTGCCAGCCTTGATGATCACCGAAATTGGGTTGATCGGCTCAATACCATGGCATGGGCGATGGTGATGATCGGCGTCTCCATTTTGGCACTGGTGATGTCTGCAACCGTGCTGATCGTGGTTTTTGCCACAAGGGGAGCCATGGCTGGCAACCGCGATGTGGTGGAAGTGCTGCATTTCGTCGGTGCTGACGCAGCCTTCATTTCAAACGAATTCCAGCAACATTTCCTGCAACTGGGCCTCAAGGGCGCGGCCAGCGGGGCAGCAGCTGCAGCAATATTATTCGTTGGTCTGGGATTGTGGTCTGGCAGCGGTGATGCCACTCCTCAGGGTGACCAGATCAAAGCGCTTTTTGGCACATTTTCCTTAGGATGGACCGGTTATGTCGGCATTGTCGTCGTCCTGATCCTGATCGCAATCCTGACGGCGCTAACAACGCGCATCACCGTTCAGCGTTATGTAAACACGCTTTACAGCTATAACAGCACCGGTGAGTAGCCGACTAAATATCAAAAATTCGACTTGCCAAGCCCCTGCCATAATCATCTAATATATTGTTCATTGGATCTGTTTGGTGCGGGGGGATGAACTGATTTTGGAGATTGCAATGTCTGGATTGAACAATACAAATGTGGAGATAAAAGACCCAAAAAAGTCGTTCTTTGTGCGGTTCGTCGGATTTATTTCCGGTCTCGGGGTTCTTTCAGCATTTTGCCTTTTAGTATTTTTGACAATTGGCTTCATCCGCTTCGGCAATTTTGTCGCTTCCATTGAAAATACTTCAAGCCTCATTAACGCCGATGCCATTGTGGTTCTAACGGGCGGCAAGGACAGAATTTCTACCGCCCTCACCCTGTTACAAAGCAAAAAAGCTCCCCGCCTGCTAATCAGCGGCGTTCACGCCAATACTACTATTCATTCCATGACCGAAACGATGAAGATCGATAAAAACTTACTGGATTGTTGTGTCGATCTTGACCATCAGGCAAAAAACACAAAAGGCAATGCGGATCAAACCGCTGATTGGGTAAAAAACAAAAATATCTCAAAACTCATTGTGGTCACTTCCAATTATCACATGCCGCGCAGCCTGAGGGAAATGCATGCCCTAATGCCAGATGTTCAACTAATTCCCCATGTGGTTAACCAGTTCCAGTCCAGACAACGAAAATGGTATTCTGACCCTACTCAACTGAAAGTAATTGCAATTGAATATGCAAAATACACCACCATCTCTTTTCGAATGAGTATTGATCGCGTAGACAAGACGCTCGCCACCTATGCGAGTGCATATTCGTCTTAGGCTCCATCATCTATATATTTCGGGCTTAATTTTGCTGTTATTCAAATCTGTTATCTTCAACATTATCTTCCATCTGAACATACTTGTTCAATTGATTTTCTGGTCGCCAATTTTCTTTTTCCTTCCCCGCGAAGATGGTTGGAAAATTGTGAAAGGCATTGCCTGGACCTGCCTATGGTTTCAGCACAAAACAATTGGTTCGACCTTTGATTTCAGAGGCATAGAAAACATCCCCGAAAACGCCGGGTGCATCATCGCTGCAAAACATCAATCCACATGGGAAACCTACACCATGTTGCTGTTTTTGGCTGATCCCAGTTACATTTTGAAACGCGAACTTCTATTTCTCCCATTCTTCGGCTGGTTTGCTTGGAAAATGGACGTGGTCGGCGTTAATCGGGGCCGCAAGGGCGAGGCGCTTGCTTCCATGACACGCAATTCCCGGGTACAATATAAAGAAGGACGCCAGATTGTAATCTATCCCGAGGGCACCAGAAAAAAGCCCGGCGCGGAGCCAAATTACAAATATGGCATCGTCCATTTATATAAAGAACTAGACGCAACCATCGTGCCTGCAGCCTTAAATTCAGGCCTCTATTGGCCAAGACGCTCTTGGTATCTATACCCTGGGGAATTGGTGCTAGAATTTCTAAAGCCGATAGAAAAAGGCCTCAGCAAAGACAAATTCAAGGCTACGTTGGAAAATGCGATCGAGACTGCAACCAACAAAATAATGGATGATTCTGCAAGCAGCAAAAACCCACCACCAAAACACCTATACGAAAAATCAGCTTAACGTTCCCACGACAAATCCATCGTTTAAGGCGACGAAGAGCTGCCGTAAGGTCAAATTTACAACGCTAACAACTCATCATGCAGGCGTTCCAGCGCTTTATCGCGAACATTATGGCTCAGCAATTGCTGCACGGTGCTCACCACATAATCCTTATTATTGCCCGACATTCCCGACGCACTCGCCACCAAACGCAATTGCTCATCATGGGAAAGCACGCCCGCATATTGGGGATGCTCCTGATCCACCACATAAACCAGCGAATTAACGCTGCTACCGTCCGCCAGTTCAATATCGTGCCAAGTCTCCTTGTAAACATGAGTAATCAATTCGCGTTCGCGCAAATAGGCATGGACTTCTTCACGGTGTTGATCATCCACCTTAAAGGCAACACCTTGGCAAGAACCACCTTCATCAAGCCCGAAAACCAGTCCGGGTTTTTCTTCCGTACCGCGATGCTTCCATGAATAAATACATAAGGAACGGTGTAGGCCATGAATTTTGGCACGATGCTCCTCGGCAAACGGAAATCCCGGTTTCCACATCAAAGAACCGTAGCCAAAAACCCAAAAATCGCCCATAAGTTATGCCCTATGATTTGCCAGAAATAAGTAACAGGTGCCCCTACCATGAATGACGCAGCAATTCAGAAAAAAAGTTTCGGCAGGGGCTTTTGGTTGATGCTGACCATCATCGGCGTGTTGGTATTTGGCGGCACCGGCCTTTGGTTCTATGCCGCTGATAAACTTGAACAAGCCATAGAGCAAGTTCAACAAAAACTGCTCGCCAAGGGTAAAATCATCGCTTGCGATAATCAGCAGATCCGCGGCTATCCGTTTCGCATAGGCATTTTCTGTGACGCCATCAATATCGAAGATAAAAACACCCGGCAAAAACTGACTTCCGGGGCAATCCGCACGGCTGCACAAATTTATGACCCGGGCAAACTCATAGTCGAATTTGATGGACCCGCACAATTCAGCGATGCGCGACATGGCGTATTCAATATTAACTGGCAACGCCTGCGCACCAGCTTACGCGTGAAGCCCGACAGCATAGAGCGCACTTCTATCTCAACGAACGCCCTGATGATTGATCACGAAAATAGCCCCTCCCCGCTTTTAACGGCAGAAACTCTGGAATTTCATGCTCGAAAATTGGGCGAAAACAATCTGGACGTGGCCATCGGCAGCCGAAATCTCAGTTTAACAACCAATCCGCTTTCCACCAATGCACTCTCCAAGCCATTTAATCTGGTGGTGGAATTCACGGCAAATGATCTCTTTGAGGAAATCCGATACAACCGGAATTTGCTCGCCTATATCCAAAAAAAAGGCGGCCGCGGCAAGATCAACGCTTTCAAACTGGAAACCACTAAAGGTGGAATATTGGAGATTAACGGACCGCTCTCTGTCGATATTAGGGGGCGATTATCAGGAAAACTGGATATCAGCTTTACTAAACTGGATCATCTTTTTGAATTCTTCAGGAGCTTTTATCCCTCCTCCAGCGATGAGATGGAAAAAATCGCAATAGCCGTGAAAATACTATCCGCCGGCACCGCCACATCAAAACTCCAGGTCCAAATTAAAAATGGAGAAATACGATTAGGCCTGATATCGCTGGGAAGAATTCCACCTTTATTCTAGAGTACCCACGGACGCGATAAGTACCTTTCAATTTACCTCGCAACGCACTAGATTCCGACTCATATAAATATTCAAAATGATCAGGCCGAATGTTGATGAATCCATTGTTTGCACGTCTTTTTCTAATTCTGTCACTGTGTGTCAGCGTTGGATCATTGTCACTTATTGTGAATACTGGCGAGGTCAGCGCTCAAGGTAAACCGGCGCCTGACCAGTCGAGCCTCCGGAAACAAAACCTCAAACTCAGCAAAAAAATCCGCAAAAACACAGGTACTAGGGATAAAGCCTCTTCGACTGCTGCCTGGAATGGATATTTGCAAAGCGCCGAGCATGCACTCAAAAGAGACAATCTCACCGACGCGCAGTTTGAATCCTTTGACATAGAATCAGCAAAAATCATTGCCGACGCCCAGGTCCAAATTCTGACACTGGAACCGGACTATGATTTCGCAAAACGCAGAGTTGATGAACTTGGTCCGAAACCGAAGGAAGATGAGCCTCCTGAAACGCAAGAAATTGCCAATCTGCGCATAACCCTTGGTGCTGCTTTTTCAAAAATTGATGGCCAAATCAAGGATGCGAAGCAAATTATTGTTCGCGCGACTCAACTAAGAAGTAGAGCGCTGGTAAAACGCAGAGCAGAGTTTGTAGAATCTATTACCACTGAATCCGAAAGCATTTTGGAGCCAAAATTCTGGTCTGAATTTACAGTAGGCATTCGGGGGCTGAGCAAAAGCTTTCGTTTTCTGATCAAAGATTC
>JAESSK010000346.1 GCA_016764155.1 Rhizobiaceae bacterium | reverse complement strand
GAAGCCATCGACAAAGCCGACTGGGGCGATGTGGAAAAACCAGAAATCTTGCTCCACGGCCAACCAGACGATGAGGCAAAGTCAGCATTACTGTGGGACGGCGAATGGGAAGTCACATGGGTAACCTTCCGCGATATGGGGGCCGCCTTCATGGTGGCGCTGCTTGGAATTTACGTTCTGGTGGTCGCCCAGTTCGGCTCGTTCAAATTACCGCTGGTGATCCTGACACCAATTCCGTTGACCTTTATCGGCATTATGTTCGGTCACTGGGTGTTTGACGCAGCCTTCACCGCCACCTCCATGATCGGCTTCATCGCATTGGCCGGTATCATCGTGCGAAATTCAATCCTGCTGGTAGATTTCATCCGCCATGCAGACCCCAAACAATCTCTTCACGAAACACTTTTGGAAGCTGGAGCCATCCGCTTCAAGCCGATCCTGCTAACGGCGATTGCCGCGATGATTGGTGCTGCAGTAATTCTGTTTGACCCGATCTTTCAGGGATTGGCGATTTCTCTGCTGTTCGGATTGGCATCTTCAACGTTGCTGACTGTGCTGGTTGTACCCGCGATCTATATCGTTCTACGCAGCCCGCCGCCGCCAACGAAAAAAGCGACCAAAGAAGAAGCTGAAACAGAAACTGCCTAAAAAAAAGGGCCTCATACAATCAGCATGAGACCCACCAAATCATAAGTTGTCTAAGTCAAAAACACTTTTAGGCGTTTAGACCTTTGTTGTTCGCAGATAAGGACGAATTTCATTCCAGCCCTGCGGAAAGAGGTCTTTTGCGGCCGCATTATCAATCGATGGTGGAATGATAACTTCGTCACCGGGACGCCAGTCTGCCGGCGTTGCGATGCTTTTTTCATCACCCAGTTGCAGCGCATCAATCACCCGTATGATTTCGTCAAAATTACGGCCCACATTCATCGGGTAAGTCATTGTCAGACGCATTTTCTTTTTGGGATCGATGATAAACACCGAACGCACAGCAGCCGTCACTCTCCGCCTCATGGATCATCCCGTAGAGCTTCGCAACCTTCAAATCAGGATCCGCGACAATTGGAAATTTCAGCGTTGTATTTTGGGTATCATCAACGTCAGCAATCCATTTATTATGTTCTTCCACCGTATCTGTGGAAAGGCCGAGCGGTTTAACACCGCGTTCCGCAAAGGCTTCAGCAAGCTGTGCCGTACGCCCCATTTCCGTTGTACAAACGGGTGTAAAATCAGCCGGATGGCTGAAGAAAAACACCCAATTATCGCCAATAAACTCATGAAAATCTATTTCACCTTTGGTTGTTTCAACAGTGAAATTCGGGGCAATGTCGCCAATTCTGATTGTCATAATCTGTTTCCTTTTAAGACAGCATCTTCTTACATTTGGAGCTTAAACTCCCCATATGTTACTTATATGTCCATGCGCATCGAAAATAATTGATCCAGATCATCATCGTCAGTCCATGCGCAATGCATAATGACCAGCATCAGGAGAAACCCCATGGCCTTTGAACGCCTTAAAACCGAAATATCCATGTTGCTAAGCGAGATGGATAACCAGCCCCAAGATCAGTGGGAAATGCACGAACTTGTTCTGGAAAAGCTTAACGAACTTCGTGCCTTCGACCTGCCATTGCCACAAGACCTGCTGGAATTGGAAAAGAGAATTTCAAGCGATTTGGAAGAAGCTGGCAAAGTTCATAAATCGGCAGCATCCGGCGCAGACATCACCGAGTAAATTTCTATTCTTTGTAACTGGTTTTGCTCGGGTTTGAGCCGGGAGCCGTACACACGACCAAAATACGCGCATCCTTATCCCCGTCAGACGCATAAAGGTGCCCGATTGCGCTGTCGAAATAGATGCTATCGCCCTGCTGTAGGGTAACGGGCTCGCCGCCTTCCACATGGACTGTGACAATCCCCTCCATCACCACCAAGAATTCCTGCCCGGGATGGCGGACGAACTCGTCAAATTCCACCAATTCATGGGCTTTCAATGTCCCCATCATCGGACTCATGGATTTATACCAAAGCTCCGGAAATAACATTTCATAGACGTAATTGGTGGTTTCCTGCCGCCGGAATTCACCCTTGCGCGCAACAGCAAAACTCCCCGGTTTAAATGTCGAACCTTCAGCCGCAAAGAATGCCGCCATATCGGTATCCAAACCATCAGCCAATTGTGCCAGACGATCATAAGTCAGCGCGATGATGCCGCGTTCGGCCTTTGATATGGTGGAAATAGCCAGCCCCGAACGTTTCGCAACTTCCGCCAATGTCCAGTTATTCTTGCGCCTGAGCTGGCGCAAACGATGCCCAAACATGATACGTTGGCTATCTGTGATCTCGGATTTTGTCATAACAATCACTGTAGAGAACATTGGTTATCTAGCCAAGTAATTTTCCTATTGGAAAATTTTCTTGCAATTTGAAATATCGATGTTAGCCTTTGCCCATTGCACATTGGGGATGGATTTTGTGACAGAGCGGGTGGAGGCCTTCGATATTATTGTGATTGGTGCCGGCATTGCCGGTGCATCGGTTGCGGCTGAATTGGCCGATGGCGCTCGCATATTGCTTCTAGAAAAAGAAGATCAACCCGGATATCACACCACCGGACGCTCGGCAGCGCTCTATACAAAAGCCTACGGCCCCCCGGTAATCCGCGCCCTGACCCGGGCTTCATGGCAGTTCTTCAACAATCCACAAAGCCAATATATTGACCACCCATTGCTGCAACCGCGCGGCGTGATGTTTGTGGCACGTTCCGATCAGATGAAAACGCTACAAGCCATGCAAGAGGAATTGGGGGATACCGTCAAACCTCTCAACGCCGAAGAAGCGCAAAAACTGCTACCATTGCTTCGGCCCGGTTATATAGCGGGCGCAATGATAAATAACGAGGCCGCCGATATCGATGTCGCTGCCCTGCATCAGCATTTTCTAAAAACATTCCGGACCGCCAAAGGCGAATTGCGTAACCAAACCGAAGTTACCGCCATGGCCCATAACGGCGAACGCTGGACGCTGGAAACCAGCAAGGGCAGTTTCAGCGCCCCCATCGTGGTCAATGCGGCAGGCGCATGGGGCGATACGCTGGCACAATTGGCAGGCGTTGCACCTGTTGGTCTGGTTCCAAAGCGCCGCACCGCATTGCTCGTGTCACCTCCGGCAGAGGTGACACCCGATCACTGGCCAATGGCAGTGGATGTGGACGAGCAATTCTATCTAAAACCTGATGCGGGGAAGTTACTAATCTCCCCCGCCGACGAAACACCTTCCCCGCCATGCGATGCTCAACCCGAGGAAATGGACGTAGCGATATGCGTCGACCGTATCGAAACAGCCTTTGATATTTCTGTTCGCCATATCGAACATAAATGGGCGGGCTTGCGCAGTTTCGTTGCGGATAAATGTCCCGTTTGCGGTTTTGACGAGCAGGTTCCGGGTTTCTTCTGGTTGGTCGGCCAGGGAGGCTACGGCATTCAATCAGCTCCCGCTTTGGCACGCGTTGCCAGCGCCCTGATAAAGGGGCACGACATTCCAG
>JAESSK010000345.1 GCA_016764155.1 Rhizobiaceae bacterium | reverse complement strand
TCTCTCCGGTTAACGGTAGCACCTGCACTTGCTGTAATGGTTGATGACAGACGGGGGCCTCTAGCAACCCCACCTACCTTCTTCCGTAGCATGCTAATTCTCCCAATTTGCACGGTACAAAATTGCGCCATGCATCTTAAAAAATTTTCATTCGCTCAAACGAATTACAAAAGCGAAAAGTGAAATCTCAACACCCGCGGCGCCAAACGCCGCAAGCAATTTCAAGACCCGTTAGGGCCGAGACCCTAAAACCGGGTCAGCTCGTAATATTTCTTCACGTGCGCCGTTTCACGGTACCCGCTACCTTCGGTCTCAAGCACTTCTTCTGCCTGCGCATTTCCACCAACCACAATCGCAGCACCACCAAGAACGGTGCCAGCGCCTGCGAGTTTTAGAAAACTCCGGCGTGCTTCAACAGACCCTTTATTTTCACTCTTACTCATATGGCCCTCCTTCTTCTTCTCTTTCAAAACCCACCTGGGGCTTCCACTCAGCAGGTGCAAATTCGCACCCATAAAACGCGTACCGGAAACTCACTCCATAGAAAACGCGCGTGTTTCAGTCTCGACAAATAACCGCCCGATAGCACCAACCGGCTGATAAAGCCTGCTCAATTCAGCGGCTTCCAAATCCTTGAAAAAATGCCCGGCCCAAGGCTCAATATGCGTGGCAAAAAATTCCCGCTGTGTCGTCACCGATGCCGGTTCGCCATAAGTTCCAATGATCAAATTAGACATCATTTCCATCAGGGAACCGATATGATCCTCAGGCTCCTTCACATCTTTCTGACGTTCAATACCAAGTTCACGCATGGAACTTCGCAATTTTGCCAGTGGTTTCTCATTGAGGAATCCGGTGAGATAATATGAACCAAACGGCAAAAGCTCGCCACGACCCATTCCAATGAACAAGCCATCATACTCTTCACCAGCGATATCGCTTGTGGTAGCCGACGCAACTTTAGCCAGCGCATTAAATGCACGGCCCATGTCGCTATCGTCACCTGAAAGTGCTGACAAATTTTTGAGTTGAGATTGATCTGGGCGGCTAAAAAGCACACGCGCAAGCATTCCGTAAAGATCAGCACGCATGCGATCTTCCGCATCAATTCCGTCCACTTTTGCTTCGACTCTCGCCAAGAAAAATCCTCCAAAATAAAGTTAACTACAAATATATCATCTTGACAAGGATATATTTATCAACAGCTTGGAGATTATAACATGACAAATTAAGTCAGATTAAAGTATAAAACATGACAACAATAATCAGATTAAAAGTATAGATTTTTTTGATGTTTATCTTAGGTTTTTCTGAGCTTAGGTGCACTCCACTTACTAACAAGCAGCGTGAATACGATCAAAAACCATACCCATAACAGAGCGCTCATCACACCAACTGATTGGCAATTATTCTAGTTCGACAGATCTTGTGGGTCACCCAAATCGAGGCCAAGTGTCGCTGATGACGGCTTCCGCCGCGATGGCGCTGCTTGCCTCCGCTGCGCTCTGCGTTTTGGCGGAGACCGCTGTTGTGCGCTCGTTACCCTTTTTGTTATCTTCTTTTTCTTGACTACGGAAGGTTTCTTACGAACGACAATAGGGCAAATCCGCTGATCAGTATCTCGAAGCGAGCGAAGCAATTCACCCGTAGGTTCAAGAGACGAAAGAATTATTTTCGAGTGTTTGCTATAATTATTCAGCGCCCTGCGGCTTCCCTTGCCCCACAATCCATCGGGAGAACCAGCTTCACAACCCAAGCGATTTAACTCACTTTGAACTTGCCGCATACCGTCTCGATCCAGCCGTTCATTAACCGACTTTGGCTCCACGGGAGCCGTTGGAGGCGTGAGCAAAGCGGTTTTTACAAGTTCATCCTTGGGAGCACTCTTTGTATCATTTGCTTTAGCGAGATCAGGTTTAACGACAGGCTTGGGTTTTTCTTGAACCACTTCACCCAACACCGCGAGCTTCAAATTCGCGATTTCAACAAACAAGCCATTTGGATATCGCGCAAGATACGATTTGAAGAACACGGCACTGCCACCGCTTTCAATAGAGCTCCAATAAGCAATTTCCGCAGAATTATCAGCGCTTCTGGATTGAACACCATTTGCCTGCCGCTGCTTTAATTGGCCGAGACTAATTTTTGCAAGTTCCGCGAACACACCATTGGGATATTTGTTCAAATAAGCCTCAAATGCACCCGGCGCGCTACTATCCTTTACTGAATTCCAAAAAACGAATTCGGTTTGTTGGCCCCCAACTCCCGAAGAAATAGCATTCCCTGAGCCAGATCCGATTTGCGTATCTACATCTGTTTTTACGACAGCCAACTGTTTCAGCACAATCTCTCCCGTCAGAGATGAATGCTCCCACGGAACCTGTTTTCCGTTTGTTGCTTTCAAAACATCACGGCGGACTCTTATCATGCTGGTAGCAATATCTGGTCCGGGCGTGCCCAGATGATTAACAAGCGCCGCTGTGTAAGGGCTATTTAGACCTTCACCATCTAGGGCCACATTTCCTGGCTCGGTGGAAAACGAAACAAGCGTGCCAACGCCGGACCCAACCGCTGCAAGACCACGCCCAACGACCGCTGAACGCGTTCCCAAAGACCGGGCCAAATTTACCGCGAGAGGATTGTTGCGGCACGCATCAAGAAAAACCAGATTAGTATTCGAGTTACGCTCCATTGCCGAAAGCACAAGATTAATCGGCACCGCCTCAAACTCCAGATCATTGTAGTTACTGAGGGTCGCATCAATCGGCGCCATATAGTTTTGGCCGTTCACCTGCAAACCGTGGCCAGCATAAAAGAACAACGCAATATCAGCCCCGTCCAGTTTGTTTACAAACTTGCGCACAGTCTGACGCATATCATTTAGATTGAGGTCCACACCTTTGATAACATCAAAACCCAGCGATGTTAGCTTGTCCGCCATGGCGGCGGCATCGTTCGTTGGGTTTGCCAATACGGGTACATTTTCATAGGCAGAATTGCCGATTACCAAAGCGAGCCGTCCGGCAGATCGCGCTGTTTCAAACCCCGAAGCCAACATAATCAAACTCAAAATTATCAACAGGTTACGCTTCATTATCTCTCTCGTATATTGGCAATTTAAAACCCAACTTACATACATATACTCTTCATTGTCAAAGCAGTGAATGAGAGGCAATGAAAATGGACGCCCCCTAAGAGCACCCCCCAAACGCATCAATCCGGATCAAAGGACCCGGATTGAATAATTCATTATATCAATATGTGTTTAATGCTTGCCTGCGATGATACCGCCAATAACAGCACCGATACAACTGAGGCATACACCGCGACGACGTGGTTCTGGCTCGCGGTCAAAGCGCGAATTATCTTCGAAACGACGTTCCTCACGGACAACATCGCGGGGTTGCTGGCGAACTGTCCTTTGACTTCTTGAACGGGTGTTCGCAGAACTACTTCTAGTCCTCGAAGCATTCTTATTAATCGAGCGCGCTCTCTGCGCTACCGGGCAAATCCGCACCTTGGTTTTTTCAAGGATGGTAAGCAGGCCATCGGTCGGTTCAAGAGAAGCAAGCTCCGCTTTGCTACGCTTACTATATTCAGTTAGCGCGCGACGACTTCTCTTTCCCCAAAGTCCATCCGCTGAACCCAGACTACAACCAAGTCTGTTCAGTTCTTTTTGAACCTTTCTGGTGCCCTCACGATCCAGCTTCACATTGATTACAGGCACTTCTACAATCGCGCTGCGTGGCGTTTCTCCATCCTTAGGGCTTAGCGAAGCAAGTTTTGAAGTTTTACCTGTATCAGGCTTAATATCAGGTGCTATTTTTGCATTGAGCGCTGCCAGTTTCAAATTGGCAATGTCAACAAACAGCCCGTTTGGATAACGCGCAATATAGGATTCAAAGAACACCGCACTGCCACCGCTCTCGATGGATTTCCAATAGGCTATCTCTGTTGAACTATCAGAAACCCTTGGCCTAGCCTCACCGGACTGCACCCGTCTTGCTGCGCTCAATTTGACAGAAGCCAGATCAGAAAACACGCCCGTTGGGTAGCGCCGTAAATAGATTTCAAAGGCTTTTGGGTCTGTACTGTCTTTAACGGACCCCCAAAAAACCAGCTCTGTCGCTTTATCCGAACCAGCGCCACTTTGAATTGCAGATGCATTATTAGCTGGCACAGACACCACTTTTGAAGCAATGGCTGGCGCGGCCTTCAAAATAACATCACCGGTCAATGAGGAATGCTCCCACGGAACCTGCTTGCCACCGGTTGCACTTAACACATCACGACGCACACCCTTCATGCTGACAGCAATATCTTCACCCGGCGTACCCAAATGAGCAACGAGAGCGGTCGTATAGGGACTATTAACGCCATCCCCATCCAGCGCCACATTGCCGGGCTGGGTAGAAAAAGAAACAAGCGTACCAACGCCAGAACCAATGCTTGCAAGGCCACGCCCAACGGCTGCCGAACGCGTTCCCATGGAACGGGCAAGATTGACTGCAAGCGGGTTATTACGACAAGCATCAAGAAACACCATATTGGTTTTGGTATTACGCTCCATGGCGGAAAGCACCAGATCAATCGGCACCGCTTCAAATTCAAGATCACCATAAGTGTTCAAAGTGGCATCAATCGGCGCCATATAATTTTTGCCGTTCACTTGCAGGCCATGCCCCGCATAAAAGAACAGCGCCATCTCGGCACCGCTGAGTTTTCTAATAAAATCACGCACAGTCCTGCGCATTTCATTGAGGTCAAGATCGGTGCCCTGAACCACGTCAAAACCCAGCGATGTGAGTTTTTTCGTCATTGCAGCTGCATCATTTTTGGGGTTTTTGAGTACGGCAACATTTTGATAGGCCGAATTACCAATAACCAGTGCAAGTCGTGCTGCAGCATGAGCCGCCCCGGTATTCAGGACGAACAAAATCATGCTTACGATTACAAATAGGTTGCGTTTCATAAGATCTCTCCTGATCACTTCCTTGATTTCATCTAAGTTACATCTATAGCCTTATACCTGTCAAAGCAGTGCATTCAGTCACACAACGAAAACCGGCTGGATTAAACGTCAAATCCCAATATACGGCACCAAAAACCACCATAGAAGAGTACGAATTCTGTAAAAACGCATGATTTCCCCTAAAGTATCAAAGGATGGGATTATGAAGTTTAGAAAAAAGATAAGCAAATTCATGGCGTTGATTGTCACAGCCTTTTTATTGTGACAATTCCACAAATATCCAAAGCTGCCAGTTACAAAAAATTGATCAACAAAGGCTGCAAAATCGGCACGCTCTCACAAAATCGAGCAGGAACCCTTGGCTGGAACCTTTCCAACGAGAAGAAACTATATTTTTGTCGATCGAAAGTGAATCTTGTCTAAGCTGGACGCATCAAACCCCAACACGTGCGTGACTGCTCACCTGTTCGCTAACCCTCAATCAGTTGATGGTGGCAAGGCGCAAATCTGATCATAGGCATAGCGCTCTTTCAGCAGACCGTTATATTCAAAAATATCCAACGTCGCTTCATATGCCGCTTTTGTGATTTCCACATGCGGCGTCCAGTTTCCAAGTTTTTGATAAGTACCTATGCAATCTGCTAAAACCGCCTCATCAATCTGCGGGAAATAGGAAGCTTCGGCTTTGGCAATCTCGGCAGCTGACGTTTCATTCATATAAACGCGCGTCTTTTTATAAGCCCGCATGAACGCCTTCGCCATATCGCTGGCCAACCATTCACGGGTTGATGCAAGCGATGAAAACCCGCACGGACCAATCTGTTTACCGACCTGCGCCACCACATGGCCAATGCCATCGGCTGCCAATTGCTGGGGAAACGGCCCCTGTTGTTGCACATATTGTCCTTGGCCATCACGAAACGCTTTATCGATATCGGCAGCACCACCGGGATTGATTGTATTGATCTTGTCAAAATCAATTCCCGCCTTGTGACAGGCATATTTAAACATCGCCAAAGGCTGACCGCCGCCAAAGCAAACAACGTCAGCACCTTCTAGTTTTTTCCAGTCGAATTCAGGATCAGCGTCACGCGAAGTCAGGAAAAACCCGTCCATCTCATTGACCTGCGCAAAGTGGATCGCCACATTTTCTTCACCCCGCCCAAGCGCACCGAACCCCTGACTAAGGGCTGATTGCACCACATGGGCAGAACCATCTGCAAGGGCGGCAATCGCCGAGACACCCGGAGGAGAAACAGACCAATCCGCATCAAGCCCTTCTTCTTTCAAAAACCCACCTGACATCATTGAAATGAGCGGTGAATAAAAAGCTGAAAACAAGCTGAACTGAATATTGATTTTGGTCATGTGGATATTCCTCAAATAAATCTAGGATAAACTGGCCAGAATTTCGACCCTGAACCAGTTAACCAAATTTTTCATCCATATTTCAACTTCTTTCTTTGTTTATCCCGAAAATAGAACATTGCACCCAATGGGCGAAAAATGCTTAATAGGCGCAAGCTTAACTCATTCACAATCGGGGATTTCTCATGCAATATAATTTGCTTGGCCGTACTGGCATTAAGGTATCGCAACTGTGCTACGGCACCATGTCTTTTGGCGGCGATGCAGACGTAGCAGAGTCCAAAAAAATGTACGCAGCTTGCCGCGACAAGGGCATAAATTTCTTCGATTGCGCCGATGCCTATAGCGGCGGTAAAGCCGAAGAAATCCTCGGCGACCTCATCGCCCACGAGCGCGACAAACTGATCATCACCACAAAATGTTTCGTTGCCATGGGCAAGGATGCAAACGCTGGCGGTTCCAATCGCCGCCACATAATCAGCGCGGTTGAAGCCAGCCTGAAGCGCATGAAAACCGATTATATCGATGTGATGTTCATGCATCGCTGGGATGTTAACACACCACTCGAAGAAACCCTGCGCGCACTAGAAACTCTGGTT
>JAESSK010000344.1 GCA_016764155.1 Rhizobiaceae bacterium | reverse complement strand
GCTCTTTGCCGCCTTGAACGCTAGTATCGTATCTGTAGAAAACAGACTGATTGGCTCCAGCCTATTTCTTTTTGAACTTTATGGTTCCGACGTGGAATTGCTTTTTGCTGGTCGGGTCGGCGCGTTTGATTTGTAGATCAAAGCTGCTGGCGGTCTTATGAATAATTGTAATGCTGGCGTGGACGCGTTCTTTGGTTTTGTTATCTATGCCTTTATAACTCAATCCGAGTTTCTTTCCCTTGATCTTGCCGGTAAAGAAATTGGAACTCATTCTTGCCAGAGAATTGAACAGGGATGCCTTATAGGTATTCCCCTTACCTTGGCGCTTTATCCAGCCATTGACCGGCAGCAGGAATGTTCCAACGCTACAATTGCCAAGGATCGTAATTTTGGCAGCCTTGCTGTTATCGCGGTTTGTTAGCCTGCAGCGGATATTTTCCTTTTTGCCATTCAGGCTGGTTTTAACCGTACCACGGCCGCGCCAACTGCCAGCCAGATTGGCAATTTTCATGTTTTCTGCCTTTGCCTGTGACGAAGTCAATGTTGGCAGCGAAAGTGGTGCCAAAAAGGTCAGTGACAGGACAACTGCAAATTTGATGATAGAGCGATGCAAGGCCATAGGGGTTCCTTGGTTGTTATTTGTGTTTCAACGTCAACAGGTGCACAGGCAGTAACAGAATGTCGCATAATAACGCAAATATCAGGGTCAATATAACCACTAATGCGAAGACTGAAAGGGCTGGTAGGGTGCTAAAGAGCATGATAGCCAGTCCAGCAGATAAGATTACGGTTGTGGAAATCAGTGCCGGAGTGACTTCGCGCAGGGCATTGATAACGGATGATTCGCCGTCCTGACCGGCCTCTCGGTTGATCATATACTGATTAATCAAATGGATGGAATCATCCACGGCAATACCAAAAGCTACGGTCAAGGCGACGGTAATTGACATATTAAGCGGGATACCAGCCAGCCAAAGCACCAGTTCTACGGATAAAATTGGTAGCAAATTGGGTACCAGACAGGCAAATCCGATTCGTATTGAACGGGTAGCGATCATCAAAACAGCAATTGCCAGACCAACCGCAATGATCAGGCTGATACGCAAATTATTCATCAGGCGCGGTGCCACAACGCCCGACAATATGGGGTAACCGGTGATGACCACGCGTTCGGCCAAGCCTTCTTTTTTCAGCGCCACATCTAATTGTACCAACATGGTTTGAATTTGTTTGGCTGAGGTGTTGGCGGAAGAGAAAATCGTGATGAGAATTTGCGATTTATCTTCGGAAATGAACCGGCTGGTGAGGTATCTGGGTAATTCATCGATGTCGGATTCGTTGATAATGCCGCCGCCTTTTTCGACTTCCTTGGCAAAATCAGCGAGAGAATAGGACGATGTCGCTTCAAATGTGGTGTTGACGATATCCAGTACTCTATAAAATGGTTTGGTGTTTCTCTCGTCGAGCAGGGGATAGTTCTTGTCCACATCGAATATGGCAAATAGCGGCGTTGTGCCGGAATATTGTTTGTCTATATAGCCCTCGCTCTCGGCGATTTGTGATTGGGCAGCAAGATAATCAACAAGACGAAAACGGCTTTCGATCGAACCGTGAGCAAACAGGCCGACAACCAGCAGAACCAGGCTAACACCCAAGATTAAGGCCCGGTTTTTAATCATCTTGATGGCTGGGTTGGCAAACACTGATAGGCGGGATGCGGATGCTACTTTTGGTGTGAATCCGGTTTTGAGCAACCAGTAACAGGCCAGCGGCAATCCAGCGATTACGGTGGTAAAGCACACAAGTATGGATATTGCGCCGATTGTACCAAGTTCGAGTAACCCCAGATTACCACTGAAGGTGAGCGACCCCAATGCAATGGCCGTAGTAAGGCTGGAAAGACCACAGGCCGGACCAACCATCCTAACGGCGTCTTTTAGGGCTACAAATGGATCGGTGCCGGTTGTTGCCAGCTTTTCCCATTTTAGATATAAATGCAGGGTATCGGCAAAGATGATGACGATGAGCAATACCGGCAATATGTTGGTCAAAAAGTTCAATTCAATCCCGAGCAATCCCATGCCGCCTAAAAACCAGATTGCCGATACGACAGTTGGTAAAGTGCAAAGCGCCATCGCGTAAAAGTTCCGGAAGATGACAAAGGATAATACAGCGCAGAACAAAGCAGCCAGTGGCACAAGCAGGCTCAAATCGCTAACAATGCTATAAATCATACCTGCACGAATGGCGGGCTGACCGGCGATCGAAATTTTGGTGTTTTCGTCTTCGAACTCTTTAGCGATTTCTTCGAATTCTCTAACGGTGTCGCGGATACGTTTGTCGTCAACGGCACTGGCCTTTGCGTAGACCACCATGACGGCGGAGTTGAAATCATCTCCAATCAATGCGCTGGCATTGGGAATATTTTTCACCAATTGCTCTAAAAACGCGCGAACTTCTTCATCGTTTTTAAATTCGGAAGGAACTGCCGTTCCCCAGCCGCCCTCTTTTTCATCATAGGTGGCGAGGGAAAAAAGCGACAATATACTCTCTACCCGCTCGCTGAATTGATATTCAAAGTGAATATCGCGGTAGGTTTCGATACCTTCTACGGTTGCCAGATTTTTGGAACGAACAAGAACCACCGCATCATTGTTGAAGTCGCGGAACTCATTGAGCAACCTGTCGTAATTGGTAATCTCTTCGGAGCCATCGCGCAAAATATCGATGTTTGCTCCGGAAAACTCCAGCCGCGTCACTCCAAAGGCTGCAATTAGGGTGATGACTACCATCAGTATGGAAAAAGCGATTGGTTTGCGCAGTGCTGCTAAACCGATTTTTTCCAGGCCAAAGCCATTAATCATGTAATTTTCCGAGTAATTATCAAAAATACGATGTCTGGAGCCACGAATCTGTCGCCTCTAGTTACATTATAACTAAACCGCGAACCTTTTGTTAGGGTTAACAGGTCTGAAATTGCTCATCTAATTACGGTATCACTGTGACCAGATGCCGTATCTGATCAAGTCTTCTTTCATCTGATCGCAGGAAGTAAAAAGTTCCGCCTGCCAGTTGGCCTGGCGTGCTGCTTCTACGTTGTTGGGGCTGTCGTCAAAAAACAGAATGTTTTCCGGTTCAAGTTCAAATTCTCTCGCATGATGTTCGTAAATTGCCTGCTCGGGTTTAATCATTTTTATGTGGCCGGATACCGTCACGCCCCGCGGCAAATCAAGCAGTGGGTAAGTTTCCTTGGCGATTACAAAGGTATCTTGATGGAAATTGGTCAGCATGGTGACGTCATGACCAGCTTCAACGAGGCTCTGCATAATCTGGAAAGACCCTGGAACCTGATTCGGGATCATATCCGGCCAAACTTTACGAAAGGCACGGATATTTGTTTCGTGTTCGGGGTATTCCGCAATCAGCACATCTTCGCCATCAGGCCAGCTACGACCGCGATCCTGCTCCAAATTCCATTGGGGCGTGCAGATGTTATCAAAGAACCAACTGCGTTCCTGATCATCGGGAATGAGCTTTTTATACGGTATTTC
>JAESSK010000343.1 GCA_016764155.1 Rhizobiaceae bacterium | reverse complement strand
GGCTCCCGCCGCCAAAAGCAGCACCAAAAGGGGCAGAATCGTTTTTTTGTTCATTATTTAAATGCTACCATCATGGACTGCGATGCGTAACCATAGACCTTCTACCTACGGGAAGCTCAATAGACTATTCAAATATCAAAAAATCGGCGCAAAAGAGGCCTTGAAGGCTATTGTAGTGTGATTTGCGGCAGAAAAGCGCCGTGTTCATCCAGCTTGCGCAAGCGAGCGAGCATTCGTCCGGTTTCGCCATCGCCATATTTAGTCACCAATTCGCGAATCGAACTCTCGACCAATATTTCAGCCACCACCTCGGCTTCAATACCTTGCTCGTCGGCTTCTTCCCAAAGATCTAAAAACATCTGTTGGATGATTGTTTTCTTCTCTTCGGCAATCTGGGCTTTGAGATCGTAAGACAGTTTCTTCATGTGGGTTTCATGCCCTCAAAACAATTTGGTCAAAATAAATACCAAGCAAAAACCCCAATGATTGGAGCGTTTGCAAGGTTCTTCATAGTGCTAAATATTTGAAAACCCAATAGATATTGCCAAGAATTAGGGTGGATTCTTATCCAATGGTTAACGACCGTAGCGGTCTGGAATCTCGGCAGAAAGCCGTGTTCCCTGTTTTAAATAGCGGTTTGTAGCAGTAACTGCCGTTGGTGTGCACTCACGATAAATTTCGCGAAACCCTCTGAAACCTTTGTTAAAATTCGCAATCAGCCTAGCTTTGCGCTCATCTGTTGGTTCTTCATTGGCAATCAAAAACGTCATTTTTTCGCGCCAGAGCTGCTCTTCGTTCGAACCGCATAATTCCCGTAGATAGTGAAGCGCACCGAGGATTTCCGCCAGTCGCATCATTTGATCATCATAAGCGGGCGGTAGCACATTGATGCGCGGCTTTGGTGGTTCTGGCGCTTCTGTCTTGGCGGTTTGCGCGATTGCCAGCGGCGAACCCAAAAGGAATGCCGTCAATAATACAAATTTGAAGAGCCTGCCGAGCATCATTTTTAAAAAATATTCCACAAATCGGTTGCGGCATCCATAACCCATCCTGCAATCTGTGAAAATGATTAAATACCTATTGGCGTATTTTGACCTCGGGTTGGAATGCATGGGCCACAAAAGCAAAGGTCACATCATAGGCCACATCTTTGTTCTCGCGTTGCACCGTCACATTGCCAACTTCCCGGCCTTTGGAAATTTCGCTCACATCCAGCGCCGAGGCTTGTCCCTCCTGCCAGTTAAACTGAAAGCCGTTAATTGCCATTTTTCCCTGATCGCGTAGCTTTTTCATGGAAAGAATAATCGGGCCATCCACGTCGCGAACCACAATCACCCGCGCCATGGCTTCAATGTTTTTTGGCAATGAACCACGAAACAGGAACGGCGTGTTGCCGCTATTATCGTAGCTCACATAAGGGTTCTGGCCATAGTTGCGGGTACCGGCATTATTGGGAACCAGCACTTTGCCGTGGGGAAAACGTTTTTTGAAATTTGCAAAGGATTCAAGCCGCGACGGCAGAATGCGCAAGAGTTTCCCCAAATAATCACCAATCACCGCCTCACCGGAAAATTGTTGCCACCAGCTCTCTTTTACCCGGTCATACATGAGAAGGTCAGAGTTCCGCAGCCGCCCCGTAGTGCCAAATGTATGGCGTTTTCCATCAATCGTGGCATCAAACACGATGGCCGCATTACAAAGCGGGCAATAGGTGACGGTAATAGCCTTGCCGCCAACAATATCATTGGCAATCTCGTGCCACATCAAAACACTGAGCGGATAAGCACGCGCATCGCCGGCAATTTCAATCCCGATCACCGGCTCGCGGTCATTGAACTGCGTGGCTTCTGCAATGGTGATGAATTTTGGATCATCAATCGAAGGAATGCCGTCTTTCGGGGGGCCACCGGACATCACTTCAGAAAAATTGATCGAGGTTTTCGAAAAATCCGTCCTCCAGTTTTCACGCGGGGCAGGATTAGGATCGGAATTTGCCGAATTGGCCCATCCAAACGCCAATAATAGCGCAAAAAAAACGATGGAAACGAAACTACGAGTTCTTATAGAGTTTTTTAAAGACACGGCCCAATCCTCCTTATTGGACTGCAATTTCACACAAGTTCGAGACTTGCACCACTCAAACTCAATCAAGCCGGTCCAAGATTGAGTGAGGATCGTCTCATGCGCCCGTGCGATAATTTGTTCCGCTTGCGGGGTGAGGGGGAGGGTGGGTAATTCCAAAAATTCAACCCAGCGAGCCTCGGCCGCATCGTCCCCGGCGGATAACTCTCCTGAAAAATCTAGGCTAGTGAACACTTCCAGTCGGTAATTGCTGATTATTTTCACGCCTTCTTTCATGTGGAAAGGGATGAATTGCTGCACAAACGTCAAATTGGAAACGCTCAAACCTGTTTCCTCGCGCATTTCTCGAATAGCCGCTTGTTCGTGGGTTTCTTGAGCTTCGAGCCTGCCGCCGGGAAGCGACCAAAGCCCTTTTAAAGGTTCACGCCCGCGCAATATCAATAAAACCCGCTCCTCACTGAATAACGCGACAGATGTGGCCTGAATGGTCGAATTTTCTGGCAAAGGTGCTTTCTCCATGTTCTGATTGGTTAAGTAAGCGGATTCAGTCAAAAATGGCAATCAGGACGGAAAAATGTGCGGAAGATATGCCCTTGTTGAAACCACCGAGGCGGTGGAAGCCCTTTATAATTTAAAGAACTTGGATCAATTTCCACCGCGCTACAATATTGCACCGACCCAGCCAATATTGATGATCGGAAGCGATGGCGCTTCACAAATCGCGCCTATTCTTGTGCGCTGGGGTCTGGTTCCGTCATGGGTGAAGGAACCGGGTGAATTCTCCCTGCTGATAAATGCACGCAGCGAATCTGCGGCTGAAAAACCCTCTTTTCGAAATGCCATGCGTCATCGTCGAATGCTGATCCCGGCATCTGGATATTATGAATGGTAACGAAAAGGCGATGAAAAACAGGCCTATTGGGTGCGGCCCCGCGATGGCAGCCTTATGACCTTTGGCGGTCTAATGGAAACCTGGGCCAGCCCCAATGGCAGCGAAATCGATAGTGGCTGTCTTCTAACCACCAGCGCCAATAAAGCCCTCTCGGCCATTCATCACCGCATGCCGGTAATCATTAAACCGCAGGATTTTGAGCGATGGCTGGATTGTAGAACCCAGGAACCAAGAGATGTTGAAGATTTGATGTTGCCCTTCGATGAGGACTTTTTTGAGGCAATTCCAGTTGGAAATGCGGTCAACAAGGTTTCAAATTCCGGTCCGGAAATTCAAACACAGGTTGAAATTGAACCTGCCGGGGAAGGTTCGAAAAAATCTGCCGATCCAGTCGCTACAGACCAGATGGATTTATTTTAAAGTACGCAGTTATAAGTACCGAAGGGGCCGGGCTTTTTCATTTTTTCATCATTGTCACGGCGAAGCTGTTGCAAAGCTGCAGCGACTTGGATCGCTGGTATATTGGCGATAGAAAATCGGTCACGCATGACATCATCGCGTGCACGGTCCGCTTGGGAACGAAATTGTTCTGATCGATAGTTCATGGTTTTGCACCTAGATAGTTTAGCATTTCTGCCTGTTGTGACTGATATAATGAGGCCTGCGAGTTAATAATGTGCAAAACATCACAGGATTGAATAATCATAATAAATAATCCATTAATGGCCGCTTGAAGGTAATCTGGGAAACAACATTTTGTACTATTCTGCCCTTTCCGGTTTCGCGCTGGGTGGCTCGCTGATCATCGCAATTGGAGCCCAAAACGCCTTCATTTTGCGCATGGGGCTGCTGCGCCAGCATGTTTTCATATTATGCCTGATTTGCGCTTTGGCTGATGCTCTGTTGATCGTGATTGGCGTTGCTGGGCTGGGTGTATTTGTTGGAAAATACCCACAATTGCTCAAAATCATCACGTTGGGTGGATTTTTGTTCCTCATCACCTATGCAGCCCTTGCCGCCAAAAGGGCGGTTTTTCCCCATGCCTTGAAGGCCTCATCGGATAAAGACATGCCCTTGATGCAGGCAATTTCCATCTGCCTCGCTTTCACCTTCCTCAACCCGCACGTCTATCTGGATACGGTGGTGCTGGTAGGCGGGCTTGCCGCCCGTTGGCACGGCATCGAGAGAATAGCATTCACGCTGGGAGCGGTTGCTGCATCTTTCGTCTGGTTTTTTGCGCTTGGCTATGGCGCGCGACTGTTACAGCCGGTGTTTGAAAGAAAAATCGCATGGCGCGTTCTCGATGGTTTGATTGCCGTTATTATGGCGTGGTTAGCCATTTCTCTACTCTTGAATTTTCTTAGTTGACGCAGTTCAGCTTTGGCGCGATAACAAATCTATGACGACTTTGAACGCATTCGCGTGCTGCATTATTATCTGCAAAATTATTGACTAGCTTTTCGCTGGTCCGGTCGTTCTTTTCCAAATCTAAAACATGAACGTTCCGGGCTCCGGAATTGAATTTTATGCATTTTGGGAAATGTGATGACTGATAAACCAGAATTGAAATTATATAATACCCTGACCCGCACCAAAGAGGTGTTCGAGCCGATTGATGCGGATAATGTCCGCATGTATGTGTGTGGCCCAACGGTCTATGATTTTGCTCATATTGGCAATGCGCGTCCGGTAATTGTATTCGACGTTCTCAACCGTTTATTGCGCCACATCTACGGCGATAGCCACGTCACTTATGTGCGTAACATCACCGATGTCGACGATAAAATTAACGCCCGTGCTTTGCAGGATTTCCCGAACCTGCCGCTCAATGAAGCAATCCGCAATGTGACGGAAAAAACCGCCAAACAATTTCACGAAGATATCAAATTGCTTGGTTGTGCGGAGCCAGATTTCGAACCCCGCGCCACAGAACACATCGGTGGCATGATCGCGATGATCCAAGTGTTGATCGACAAAGGCCATGCTTATGTGGCCAGTGGCGGCAACGGGTTTGAAGTTTTGTTCGATGTTAAAAAAATGGCAACCTACGGCAAATTATCAAACCGCAAACTGGATGAACAATTGGCTGGTGCACGGGTCGCAGTCGAAAGCCATAAGCGTTCGCCGGGCGATTTCGTTTTGTGGAAACAATCCAGCGAAAATGAACCGGGATGGGACGCAACTTATACCGAAGATGGCAAAGCTAAATCCATCCGTGGCCGCCCGGGCTGGCACATTGAATGCTCGGTTATGAGCGAACATCATCTGGGTAAAGTCTTCGATATTCACGGGGGCGGATTGGACCTGATCTTCCCGCACCACGAAAACGAAATAGCCCAATCCTGCTGCGCCCATGGTACCGATAAAATGGCCAACCTCTGGATGCATAATGGTTACCTACAGGTCGAGGGCAAGAAGATGTCCAAGTCCGATGGTAATTTCATCACCATCTATGATCTGCTGCACACGGATAAATTCGGCGGTCGCAAATGGCCGGGCGAAGTACTGCGCCTTGCCATGCTCAAGACCCATTACCGTGAGCCGATAGATTTCAGCGTGAAGCGTCTGGAAGAGGCCGAGGCTAATCTAAATAAGTTGTACAGGGAACTGGAACATAGTTGGCCGGTTGAGCCTACGATACCAAGTCCAAAAGTTCTTGAGATGTTGATGGACGATCTTCACACGTCCGAAGCGTTCAGCGTGTTGCTTGGTTCAACCCAGAGTGAAGACATGTCACAAATTCTTGGTGCCGCTGCAATTCTAGGCATATTGCAACAATCACCCGAAGACTGGTTCCGAAGCGATGTCGATATCGATGTCGATAGCGAAATCGCCAAACGCCTAGCATTCTTCAAAGAGCAAAACTGGGCAGAAGCCGACCGGATCAGGGATGAACTTCTGGCTCAGGGAATTCAGCTAATGGATTCAAAAGATAAAGAAACTGGCGAACGC
>JAESSK010000342.1 GCA_016764155.1 Rhizobiaceae bacterium | reverse complement strand
TTTGCGCTGGATACGGTTGAAGCAGCTCAAGGGGCCGAGTGGCGCATTCATTTTCATGTGCCGATTTTCCTTGAGGAAATGCAGGATCTGGGCACGACCCAGCAATTCTTAAAAGATGTGTTGGCGATCCATAAGGCATCACCCGTGACCAAACAGCTGGAAGTTGAAACCTACACTTGGGATGTGTTGCCGGATAAGTATCGTAGCTCGGGTTTGAGTGCTGCTATCGCGCGCGAACTTGCCTGGGTTCGCGATCAACTGGCCTCATGAACTGGGGTGTCGCCCTTAGGCTGGGCCGGGTTTCCAACCTCCCCACTGTCTGGACAAATACCATAGCCGGAATCGTATTAACCGGCGGTGTGATTGAAGATTATCGAATTGTTCCGATCATCATCGCGCTGTCGCTCTCCTATATCGGTGGCATGTTTTTAAACGATGCCTATGATGCAGAAATCGATGCGGTAGAGCGACCCGAGCGACCAATTCCCTCCGGGCAGATCAGCAGAAGCGCGGTTTTTCAATGGTCCTATGTGATGTTTATGACTTCAATAGTCATATTGTTGGCCGTTGGGGGAGTGATTCCAGCGATAAGTGGGGCCTTATTGGTCGGCACAATCATTGTTTATAATCGCCATCATAAGAACAATCCCATCAGCCCGTTCATAATGGGATTGTGCCGTGTGTTCGTCTATTTAACGGCGGCAAGCTGTTATGTTGTGCCGTTGGAAGTGCCGGTTCTCATCGGTGCGGGATTATTACTGGCCTATCTGATTGGTCTTACCTACATCGCTAAGCAGGAAAACCTTGGCAAGGTCGAGAACCTTTGGCCTTTGCTGTTTTTGGGTGCGCCGGTTGTTTACGGTGGGTATGAGATGCTCTTTTATCTGCCACTCGTTCCATTCTGGTTGATTTTCACGGTGTGGGTTTTGGTTGCGCTGTATTTTCTCAAACGCAGGAGAGCAGGCGATATCCCACGGGCCGTGGTTAGTCTGATTGCCGGAATGTGTTTGATGGATGCGATGTTGATTGCAAACTTTGGCCAGATACAGTTGGCACTCATCGCTGTTGGCGGCTTTGCGTTGACCTTGTTCTTGCAGAAGTTTGTATCTGGAACCTAAGTCTTTTTTGCATCATCGAAGATGTGGTCTAGCACCAGTTTTTTAAAATCCACAGCTTCAACAGGACCATCACCCAGCAGATCGCCACGCGAACTGATGACCATCGGGCCGTCATCGGGATTGTCGGTGATCCTTCCGTGAGAACCTTTGACGATCTCGGTCCTTTTTAAGGAAATCACATCGAGTAGGTTGCGAAAGCCGAGCTTACGCTTGAGCAATTTGTACGCCATTTGAAGCATTGGCAGAGGCATGTCGGGGTCGACGAATAATTCGACCGGGTCGTATCCGGGCTTTCTATGGATATCGACGGTGCGGGCATAGTCCGGTGCTTTTTCGTCGTCGAGCCAATAATAATAACTGAACCAGCGGTCGTCATTTGAAATAGCAACAAGATCGCCGGAGCGCGGATGATCCAGCCCCTCTTTCTTTTTGCCTATTGCGTCGAGCACTCTTTCGACGCCGTCCAAACTTTCGATCATCTTTTTAACTTCGTCGATATCGTCGGACGATTTAACATAAATATGTGCCAGTTGATGATCGGCGACCGCAAAAGCCTTTGAGGCTCCAGCGTCAAAAACATCGCGTCCCATTTCTTCACGCACTTCGATCATGCCAGCTTTACGCAAAGCACGGTTTATGTGGACAGCATCAGTAGTGGGTGTGATGCCATATTCTGAAACGACAATCACCTGACGGCCATCACGATCGGCAGCGTCGATCAAGTCACCGCATAGATCATCGATTTCTTTCAAATCACTGATGATCTTCGGGTGGGAAAGGTCGGGGCCGAGACGTTGTAGGTTGTAATCAAGATGGGGAAGGTAAGTCAGCGTCAAAGTCGGGTCGCGGGTATCCATTATATGCTGGGTGGCTTTTGCAATCCAACTGCTGGAGGTGATGTCGGCTAGTGGGCCCCAGAATTTGAACAAAGGGAATTTGCCGAGTTTTGCGTCCAGTTCGTCGCGCAATTCTGTCGGGTAGGTGTAGTGGTCCGGAATTTTGCGTCCATCGGCTGGATACATCGGGCGCGGTGTGGCGCTCCAGTCGGCGGTTGAATACATATTGTACCACCAAAACATCTTGGCGCAGGTGAATTCCGGATCGCGCAATTTCCCCGCATCCCAGATTTTTTCACCGCTCACAAGCTGATTGGTTTGCCGCCATAACAGAACTTCTGCGGAATCTTTGAAATACCAGCCATTGGCCACAATGCCATGTTCGGAAGGGAGCGTCCCGGTAACCAGTGTCGATTGAACCGTGCAAGTGACCGCTGGAATAACCGTATTTAGCGGACGGGCAGCACCACGATCAGCGAGGCGTTTTAGATTGGGTGTGTGTTCTCCAACCAAGGAGGGCGACAGACCGACGACGAGAATTACCAGTGTTGATTTCATAGCATTAGTTGTAAATCACGCCTGTGTTTTGGCAAGTGTTTTGGCAGTAAAAACCGGCTAAATTGACCCCGGTTCTCCCATATTGGCTTTCTCAAAAAAATGACGAACCAATTGGTGAAACCGTGTCACGTGGATGGGCTTTTCACCCTGAAAGGGATGCACGAAATGAAACGGCCATTGCTTGCCGCGGTGGTTCTCCAGAATCCGAACCAATTGCCCGGTTTGAACCAACGGTTCGCTGGCTATGGCTGACAATAAGACAAACCCCATATCCTGAATGGCCATTTCGATAACGGAGGACATGCTATTGCTGCGGGCATAGGGGCGAAGCCGGATGTCCGTTGACGATTTGCCATCGCAGGACTGGATTATTTGAACAGGATTTTGCCATTCGGTTGAGACCCATCGATGTTGTGATAAATCATTTGGGCTTTCAGGCTTGCCAAATTTTTGCAGATATCCGGGGGAGGCAAAGAAGATTTCTGTAACACTGCCCACGGGCAGAGCACGATAATTGCTGTCCGGTAAATTGCCCGCAAAAATTGCCACATCCAGCTTGTCACTGATGATATCGATTGCTTCGTCGGTCACTACCAATCTTGGTTCTATATCGGGAAACTCCAGACAGAGCTGGCGCATTGCTGGCGTGATAACGTTTCTTTCGATCAGGTAGGGATAGGTGATCGAGAAAGTGCCTGATGGCATTTCTTCAGCGCTGGCCAATTCCTGAAATGCCAGATCAACCTGATCTTTTAACATCTCGCTGCGGGCGCAGAGTTTAAGGCCGTTTGCCGTGAGCGACATGCCTCTGGTGTTGCGCGATAGTAATTGCAAACCCATCTGATCTTCCAGCCTTGAGACGTGTTGGCTGACGGCAGATTTGCTCATGCCAAGAGCTTTGGCAGCTTGGGTAAAGGACTTTCGTTGAGCGACTTCAGCAAAAACAATCAGGCTGGGTACGAGTTTTACATTGTCCATATTTTTAAACAATCAGTTCAATTAGTGAGCATTGTATTGAATAGTCATCATCTCCAAATGTCTGTCAAGGCCAGGTGCCTTATCAAAAACACAAACATTGAATGGAAAAAATCATGTCCGCAGAATATAAAATTGGTCTTTCACCTGTTTCGGATGAAGATGCAAAGGGTGCCGCAAAAGAGGTTATCGAAGGTGCAAAGGCCAAACTCGGTTTTGCACCTAATATGTACCGGACCATGGCTAACTCTCCAGGCTACCTTGGAACATATGCTAATGGTTACAATGAGTTCAGACAGAATTCTGGCTTCACACCTCAGCAACAGGAAACTGTATTTCTAACGCTCAGTCGCGAAAATGGCTGTGATTATTGTACTGCTGCCCACTCTATGATTGCCGATAAGGTTTCAAAACTGGGTGCAGATGATCTGGCGGCTGTTCGTTCAGGTGACGCTCTTTCCGATGCCAAATTGAATGCACTTGCCGTCTTCACCAAGCATGTTCACGATGAGCGCGGTTTGATCTCTAAATCGGCTGCTGATGCGTTTCTTGCAGCGGGATATCCTGAGAAACAGATACTGGAAGTCATATTGGCGCTCTCGGTGAAAATCCTCAGTAATTATTCCAACCATATTTTCCACACTGATGTGGATGATGCATTCGCACCCTATAAAGTGTGATGAAGAGCGGATATGCCCCGGAGTTGTTTCCAAGTAACATCGGGGCATATCGGTAAACTGCATAAAGGAAATTTAGTCATGGCCTCACGATCTCAACGTTTCACATTTCCAGGTTCAAGTGGTGGCGAACTTTCCGGTCGGCTTGATTTGCCAGCGGGTAACCCTAAAGCCTATGCGCTGTTTGCCCATTGCTTTACCTGCACGAAAGATATTTTGGCCGCGACGCGAATTGCCGATGGTCTGGTCGGCGAGGGAATAGCCGTTCTCCGATTTGATTTTACCGGTCTTGGCGGCAGTGATGGGGAATTTGCCAATACGAACTTCTCCTCGAATGTTGGAGATCTTGTTGCTGCTGCCGATCATATGCGAGAGAATTTGGTCGCGCCGCAAATACTCATTGGTCATTCATTGGGCGGTGCTGCGGTCCTAGTGGCGGCAGGAAAAATTGCG
>JAESSK010000341.1 GCA_016764155.1 Rhizobiaceae bacterium | reverse complement strand
TATAAGCGTCCCTTTATGGATCGTTTGTTCCGTGCCGTTCTGGCGATGGTCCTGCCCTACCCTTCGCGCTTTCGGTTTGCGCTTAACGCTGCGAAACTGGCCAAGCCGTTTGCCGGATTATTTGCAAAAATTCCATCCATGAAACCAATGGCTGCGATGCTTGCGCTTGCTCCCACTAGCCTGCCTGCGGCGATCAAATTGCCGACTGTTACCTCTGCTGAGACGACAAAAATCGCACGGGTGGCGATGCTATCTGGCTGCGCGCAGCAAGTGCTTGATCCACGTATCAATGCGGCAACGCTGGAACTGCTTTCACGCATTGGCGTTGAGATTGTGGTACCAGCGAAGGAAGGTTGTTGCGGAGCTCTCGTGCATCATATGGGCCGCGAAGATGCTTCTCTGGCTGCTGCCAGAAACAATATTGATGCGTGGTGGCACGAGATCGAGAATGGTGGACTTGATGCCATCATCATCACCACGTCGGGCTGTGGCACCACGGTGAAAGATTATGGCCATATGCTACGGCTGGACCCGGACTATGCGGAAAAGGCTGCGACCATCGCATCGCTGGCCAAGGATATCACCGAATACCTTTCCTCGCGCGAACTCGATAAGAATGAAAAAGGCAAAAAACTGAAGCTTGCCTATCACTCTGCCTGCTCCATGCAGCACGGACAGAAAATCAAGGACGAGCCGAAGCGACTGCTTTCAGCCGTTGGTTTTGATGTGGTTGATATTCCAGAGGGGCATTTATGTTGCGGCTCGGCAGGCACTTATAATATTTTGCAATCAGAAATTGCCGGACGCCTGAAAGATCGAAAATTGCGCAATATCGCCAAGGTGAAACCGGATTTAATTGCTGCAGGAAACATTGGCTGTCTAACGCAATTATCCGCTGATGCGGGCGTTCCCATGTGTCACACGGTTGAATTATTAAACTGGGCCTATGGCGGCGCAATGCCTAAAGGCATGGAAGGCCTCCTTGGAGAGGCTTAGTCAGAACTTAGTAAGTAGGCTTCCATTTGCCCTCAACCGGACTTGCTTCATCGTCGCCGGGCCATGGCGGCATGGAGATACAGATAAATTTTAGATCGCCCTCCGCTACGTTTCGATATTGAAACGCAGTGCCTACAGGTATGTCTATGGATGTTCCCGCCAGCAATTGGGTGACTCTTTCAGATGCACCGTCGTTTCGCCAAATCTCCCCGTGCCCTTCAAGCACGTACCAGAATTCACTAACGGTGCTATGGATTGTGGCGCGGTTGATTTGGTGAGGTGGGACGGAAGCATGGATCATATTGCCCGTAGTGCCATCCATGATAAATCTGATATCGGCACCAGCGGGCGACTTTGCGTCCGCTGTCTTGGGGAGTGTTGTTTCTTTCATGAAAATGCCCTCCGGCCAAATTACCTTCAGGCTAAATTTTCATAAGGCCTGTTAGCCACCAAACAGGGCGGCCAATGGGTTCACGGATGCTGTGAAGTATTTTGATGCATCCTGACCTGGACCGATTACCACCACATTGGTGCCGATTTTTGCCTGTTTATAAAGATGTTCCACATCCTTATTGACCATGCGGATACAACCCGATGTAAGATTAAGCCCGATGGACCATGGCTGATTGGTGCCGTGAATGCGGTACAAAGTATCGCGGTTGCCCTTGAACAGATAAAGGGCACGTGCACCAAGTGGATTTTCAATGCCGCCTTTCATGCTGGCTGGCAAATGGTGACCTTTTTTTGCTTCACGGACGATCATTTCACGTGGCGGTGTCCATGTTGGCCATTCTACTTTGCGTTTGACCTTCACACGGCCATTCCAGCCAAAACCTTCCCGTCCAACACCAACGCCATAACGAATAGCGCGGTTTTTTCCGGTAATATAATAGAGAAACTTTTCATCCGTATGGATGATGATGGTTCCCGGTTTTTCTTTGGTGCGAAGGGTAACGTTACGCCGATTGAATTTTCTGGGCGCAGCCCTTTTGGTGTATTTGCGTCGATTTGGGTCAACCTCTACCCAACGCATCTGCGTATAATCGTATACGCGCTCCGCTGCCGCATCAGATACGGCCACCACATTACTTGTAATAAATACGCCTGCAACCAGCGCAAACATTGCCACAATTCTTGATATCATTTCCCGATTCCGTATCTCGTTTTTGCAAACCCCTTTGCACGGAAATTGATAATTAACCCTCATCGATACTCCGCTTGGTTGGTTATGTAACAAATTACCAAAGGACACCTCAAGTGATTAACTTTTTACCCCGAGCACATTGTTGTGAGGTGTGACATTTTTGTTAACCATATCCGGGGCCCTGCAAGCTGAACAAAAAAGCATTAGGCCGAATACAAAAACAGCGGGTTTCGTTTCCGAAACCCGCTGCAAAATTACAATATAAAGGTGGGTATGTTGTTAGATTACAACCACCTGCGTACCCACTTTTACGCGCTCATAAAGGTCCATCACATCCTCATTGCGCATGCGAATACAGCCGGATGAAACGGCCTTGCCGATACTCCAAGGCTGGTTAGTGCCGTGGATGCGGTAAAGGGTGCTGCCAAGATAGAGCGCTCTGGCGCCGAGTGGATTTTTTGGTCCACCTTTCATGAAATTTGGAATGTAATGACCTTTTTTAGCTTCGCGAGCGATCATCTCTTTGGGTGGCGTCCATGTAGGCCATTCGGCTTTACGGGAAACCTTGTGTTTTCCTGCCCATTCGAAACCGGGTTTTCCAACACCAATCCCGTAGCGGCGTGCGCTACCGTCTTTCATAACCAAAAAGAGGAAACGGGTCTGGGTATCAACGATCAGAGTGCCGGCTTTATGGCTGCTGGAATAGTTCACAACCTGTGGCATTAATTCCGGATTAAACTTTTTCCCGCGCGGCTTTGGTGACGGCGGCTTTTTGCGCAGGCGCACCACGGAACGTGGCTTGGATACAGTGCGCGGCTTTAAGAATGCACGCTGCTTGGAACGCGGTGTGCGTTTTGCAACTGGCCGAATGCGATGTTTTCTACTGACGGAACTCAGGCTGGCGCGACGGGTATTGCGGGTGCTGCCTACAGTGCGGGTCGTGCGACGTAATTTGCGTTTCGCAACCTTGTTGCGCTTCACGGCCTTGCGGGTTTGAATTCGGGTTGCTTTACGGCGCGGTTTTTGGACAGACTTAGAGCGCTTCACAGCTCTTCTAGTCTTCACGCGCGGTGCTTTTTCCAGCTGCAAAACCCAAGGGGCGGTCAAATTGGGTGACAACACCGTCGGGGGCTGAGACGAATAACGCGAGCCCGCATGGGAAAAGGTAAGACTGCCAGCAATCAGCACGACAAGGCTGGCAACAATGGCTACATATTTTTTCATGACGTACTCTCTACTAATCGTCAACGGATACTAGTTCCGATAGATTACACAGGATTATTAGGAGAGTATATGTCCCAAAGTCACAACTGAACTATGAATCAGCGCAACATGATTAAAATTTGATGCAATCGTAGTAATCAAAGGGTTTTCGAAGATAGTAAACAAATCGTTACTTATCGAATTAACGCACTCTTCTCTTCGCCGAACGCAGTATTTCGGGCAGAATTTTCTGCACTTTTTCAAGCGAGGCACCGTTTTTGAT
>JAESSK010000340.1 GCA_016764155.1 Rhizobiaceae bacterium | reverse complement strand
ATTGCGAAGTGGCTGCACCCGATCCCATCCCGAACTCGGCCGTGAAACGCTTCAGCGCCGATGGTACTTTGTCTTAAGGCACGGGAGAGTAGGTCGCTGCCAGGTCTGCAAAACGCATATGTTAAACAAGTTTCACGAATTCTTCTCTTAACGGCAAACGATATAACAAATCTAGAAGCTTTAACCGCCTGCAGGGCCTGTACCTCAGGCGGTTCTTTGTTTCTAAAAACACAATACCAAGCCAATCGGCACGTTTTGACGCGGGGTGGAGCAGCCCGGTAGCTCGTCAGGCTCATAACCTGAAGGTCGTAGGTTCAAATCCTACCCCCGCAACCAAACATAATCTCATAACCAACCGTCCCTCCAAGGACGGTTTTTTTGTGACCAAATGAAAGTGGAAATGTAGGGATGGGATGGGGCGAGCAAGCGCCTAATTTCATCATGAAAGCGACCAGCAATGTTGAGATGCGGTCCTCACCGGAAAACTCGAATTTGGAGAGCATCATTCAGAGACCCAAATTGCCAAGGCTCTAGGAATGAGCAAGGCCCCTGTGCGTGCCGCTTTTATTGCACTCAAAGATATTGGGCTTGTAAATATCGTGCCGCAGGCCGGGACTTATGTATTCTTGCCTCGTCCGGAAGACGTGAGGGAAATGAGTGAATTTCGCGCCTTGCTGGAGAATGAAGCCATGCGTCAGGCCTATGAACGGCGACCCGATGTGGTTTTTGTTCGGTTGAATAATGCCATTGATGCTATGAGTAAGGCGCTTGAAGATAGCGATTGGGAAGCTTACCGGCAGGCCGATAGCAATTTTCATCTGGCTTTTATTGAGGAATGTGGAAACCAGTATTTGCTCAAAGCCTATCATTTGACATCGGTCGCTCTTGAAGCGTTGAGAGTTCGTCTTCACTACGGCACTGGAAATTTTCGGGAGCAATCTTACCGGGAGCATCGGGAGATTGAAGGGTTGTTGAGGGATGGAAAAGTTGACGAAGCAGCCGCTCTGCTTGGAAAACATATTTTGATTATCAATGAATCTTTGGATACATTGCCACCATCCTCTAACAAGGGATCACGCAAGCTCAATGCAGGTGAGAATGACTATTCTCAGATTTTTGCCATTTTATTTTTGTCACACAAATTTCCCGCCAATCGTTTAGAATGGCTGTGAAGTTAAGCTGAAGTTGTCCAGATAGCCCGGTTTTCTCGAAACAAAGAAGAGTGTCCTCCCATGCCCAACGCCTTAAACCCAGCATCATCATCTACAGAAAAAGACCAGCCTTTGAAGGAGGATATCCGGTTTCTTGGCCGTATTCTTGGCGATGTGGTTCGCGAGCAGGAAGGGGATGAAGTTTTTGACCTTGTGGAGACCATACGCAAGAACTCGATTGCCTATTTGCGTGGTGCAAATCCCGAGACGAAGGCGGAGTTTGAAAGTATTTTGCATGCGCTAACGCCAGCCGATGCTGTGCAGGTTGTGCGTGCTCTCAGCTATTTTTCGCACCTGGCAAACATGGCGGAAGACCAACATCACATTCGTCGTACACGCGCGCATGAACTGGCTGGTTCTCTGCCTCGAAATGGAACGATGGACAAAGCCTTCGAGCGCGCTGCCTTAGAAGGTGCGACTGCGGAAAGTCTTCAGGATTTTTTCAATAATGCACATATTGGCGCGGTGCTGACGGCTCACCCGACTGAGGTTCGACGCCAATCAACCATGCGTCGCGAGATTTCCATGGCGGACCTGCTAACGCAGCGTGACCGCGGTGGTTTAACGGCTAATGAAGAAGCCGAAATCGACAATAAGTTGAAGCGAGCGGTGATTATTCTTTGGCAGACCAACATGCTGCGTCAAACAAAGCTCAATGTGATTGATGAAGTTACCAATGGCCTCAGTTACTATGAATATAGCTTCTTCAAGGAATTGCCGAAGCTCTACGCAACGATTGAAGATGATTTGAGCGCCTTGAATGGTGGTTCGCAAATGACCGTCAAATCATTCTTCAAGATGGGGTCATGGATTGGTGGAGACCGCGACGGCAATCCGTTCGTCGATGGGGATGTTATGGCCAAGGCGATGCAGAAACAAAGCATCAAAGCCATCACCTTTTATCTGGAACAATTGCATAAACTTGGAGGGGAGTTATCGCTTTCAACGCGGATTGTGAATGTGTCTGATGAACTAAAAATTCTCGCAGAACAGTCAGATGATAATTCTCCACATCGTGGTACCGAACTTTACCGTCAAGCGATCGTAGGCATGTATAATCGCCTTTCCGCTACGCTGGAGAAAATCGATAAAACAAAACCATCAAGATCGCCGCTTGCAAAAGCCTCCCCTTACGAAAATAGCGATCAACTGATCGCTGATCTGGACGTCATACGCCATTCATTGTTAGCCAATACATCCGAGATGCTGACGCGTGGGCGGTTACGGCATTTGCGCCGTGCGGTGGATTGTTTTGGGTTTTATCTTGCAGGTCTCGATATGCGGCAGAACTCGGATGTTCATGAGCGCCTTGCTGGTGAAATGTTCGAGGCTGTTATGCCCGGTACGAATTATGGATCGCTCGATGAAAACGCCCGGGTCGAACTGCTGATAGCCGAGTTGGATAACAAACGCCCGTTGTTGCGCCGTGATATCAATTATTCAGAAGAAGCCACCAAGGAACTCGGCATTTTCAAAATGGCCGCCAAACTTAAAAGAAAATTTGGCGATGACGCCATTCGTAATTCCATTATCTCAAATGCCCAAAGCACATCCGACCTGCTCGAACTGGCCGTTATTTTGAAGCAAGTCGGCCTTGTTTCACCTGAGGGTGATACATCGATGCATTTGATCCCGTTGTTTGAAACCATCGGTGATTTGCAGGCTTGTCCGGAAATTATGGATCGTCTTCTTTCAATTCCTCAGTATCGCCGGCTTATTGACGCCAAGGGCGGTGTGCAGGAAATCATGCTTGGTTATTCTGACAGCAACAAAGACGGTGGTTTTATCACCTCCGGCTGGGAACTCTATAAAGCCGAGATCAAGCTCATCGAGTTGTTTGAAAAACATGGAGTGAAACTGCGTTTATTCCATGGTCGCGGTGGTACTGTGGGACGTGGCGGTGGCCCCAGTTATGATGCAATTCTTGCCCAGCCCAATGGTGCGGTAAACGGTCAATTGCGGTTGACCGAGCAGGGCGAAATCATCTCCAGTAAATATACCAATCCTGAACTTGGTCGCCGTAATCTCGAAACGCTTGCAGCTGCCACACTGGAGGCTTCTCTTTTACAAAAAGCACGGCCTGAACCAGACCCTGCGTTCCTAGATGCGATGAATGAGATTTCCAATTCGGCGTTCAAGAAATATCGCAATCTTGTTTATGATGACCCTAATT
>JAESSK010000339.1 GCA_016764155.1 Rhizobiaceae bacterium | reverse complement strand
CTTCACGGTCTTTGCGGTGGCCTCAATGGCGCAGCTTGTAGTCGGGTTGATGCTTGATCGTGTTGGTCCGCGGCGGGTGTTTATGGTGGTGGCTACCATCCAAATTATCTTCTTTTTGCTCATGCCCGGTTCGCGCGATGGTGTCGCGCTGGCGGTGGCGCTGGGCTTTATGCTCGGGGCGTTCGGCCAGATACCGATCAATGATTATATGATTGGTAAAATGGCCAGTGGCAGTTTTCGCGCCAGCATATACGGCGTGCGCTATGTGGTGGCGTTTACTGCACTGGCGTTATCTCTGCCGTTGATTGCATTTGTCTATGAGCATTGGGGTTTTGATACGCTGTTTTATATTCTGGCCGGTGCGGCTGTTGTGATCTTTATGGCGGTCTCGATTCTGCCGAAACGGCTTCCAACGCCTCAGGGCTAAAGGCTTATTCCAGTGCTGCGCGCTTTTGTCTAGCTTCGCGCCGGATGGTGTAGATGGCCGAAGCGATGATAAGTGAGGCACCGATCAACGTGAACGTATCCGGAATTTCAGAAAACAATAAATATCCGAGAAGTGACGCATAGATCAGCTGGATATACCCGATGCTACTGACCACGTTGGCTTCCCCTTCGCGAAGGGCTTTGATGCCGGTCCATTGGGCCGCTGTGGCAACAATCCCGATTGCCACCATGAATAGAAAATCGGGCCAATTGGGTGTCACCCAAAGCCAGATCATCGGGATGCCGGAGAGCAAACCAACGAAAATGGCCTGATAGGATAGGAGCGTTGCCGTCGTGTCGGTTTGTGAAAGCTTTCTGACACAGGTAATAGCCACTGCAGCCCCCATAGCGCCAATGATGGGTATGAAAGAATTTGTATCGGCAATGCCGTTAAAGCTGGGGCGCAACACAATCAATACGCCGATAAAGCCGATGATCACCGCCGATATCCTTTGCAGGCCTATCGGTTCCTTTAGAAATTTCATCGCCAGCAGAGTGACAAAGAATATTTGTGAAAAGGCCAAAGTTGTGGCGGTGGTCAGGGGTAAAACTGAGACTGCCCATATGCCGGTTGAAAGGGCGATGAATGCGCCAATCAGGCGGAACATATGCGCCAGAGGATAGTTGGTTTTCAAATTCTTAGGAAAATCTTTTGCTACAGAAGGCAGGACCGATAGAAATACGATCAACTGGCGAATGAACAAAATTTGCAGCACATGAAAATCAGCAACGGATATCTTGGCCATTGCTGCTGCAATGGAAAACAAAGCGGTTGTGGTGAGTGCCCATAAAATACCTTGGAGGTTTTTGGACATTCTGGTGCGCTTTCAGCTTGATACGGAATTGTTATGTTGGTACCAAGTTACCAAATTTTGTAAAGTGATAGATGTTTTTAACCAGAGGTATTTCCACCATGGCAGATAACAAACGTAAAATTGAGCGTGTTCAAACCGGAGTGCGGATTGAGAAGAAACTACTGAAAGTGCTCAAGGCGCTCGCAGCTCACCATGAAATAAGCATGGGGGATTTGCTTGAAGGGATTGTGCTTCATGCCTTTGAGGGGAAGTCACCGTTTGGGCCTGATACCTTGGCATTCATCGAAACCATGCGGCAGGCTTATGGTCTGGATATATCCGCTGCCGATAGTCATAAACTGGTTGAAGATTAAGAAGGCGTGCACCGATGCTCACAAATGAGTTGTTTGCATTTGCTGCAGCATCGGTTTGGATTGCCTTCCAGAAACGCTATAGCTGCGCTTCAGGTCTGATAACCTTGGTTTCCAGATTATCTTTTAAGCGCCCTCGCAATGAAGCCATATCGATTTGGTGCACGCTGCCATCTCCTGCGAGATCGAGTGCGTGGGCTGCGGCGGCTCCCATGGCCATGCATGGGCCCATGACGCGGACGCTGGATAGAGCGGCCACATCGGCATCGATGCAGCGACCCGCGGCGACGAGATTATCGGCGTCGCGTGGTGTCATGGAGCGTAGCGGTACATAATGGGCGTGGCCGTCTTCAAAGTTTTCCCAGTAGATGTTTTCAGGTTTATCGTGGATTTCGAAACCCCATCCGGTGCGAGCTACTGCGTCGTCAAATTTGGTGCCGGCGCGGATATCGCCTTCTACAAGATGGTAGTTACCGGAGATCCAGCGGGTCTGGCGAACGCCGGGTAGGCCATAGGCACGCACGCGTGTATCTTTGAAAGCTTCTGGGAATTCGCATCTTAGGAAGTTGGCTGCGTTATCTGCCTGATTTTTACCTTCAAGCCCGATGCGTGACGCAGCAAGTGGTTCCAAAGGTGTCTCGATGTGGCTCATATTGAGGGCAACGGTGCCGCGACCTTCGAAAAAGAAGGCCAGTCCGTCATCGCGCATGACGCCATATTCTGCCGCTTTTTCTTTCAGCCGTTTGGCCAATTCTTCGCGGTCCGGTGTGTATTTTTCATCAACCCCTTCGAGCACAATCATTTGGGTGCCGTAGATTGGGCCGTCGGCCGGTTCGCGGCAGGGTAATCCTGCAAGCCATGATAAAACTGCATCGCCTGTTGCATCGACAAACCCATTGGCTTTTAGATTTACATCGCCGTAGCGTGTGGCGAGTTTTAAACCCTGGATACGCTTGTCTTCTAACACCACATCGCGAATGACTGCGCCGACAATGACTTGAATTCCTGCGGCTCTGACTTTTTCTTCAATCCAGCGCGACAAGGCTATTTCGTCGTAGAAGACGGTCGTCCAACCCGGTCCTTTGCGGTAGAAAAGATCGCCCGATTTTCCAAGATCGTCGAGAATTCCGTCAGCGATGCCATGGGTGAATTGGAAACGTTCCTCGCCATGGGCAAATAATCCGCAAAAGGTGCCGATGATTGAATTTACAGCTTGGCCACCAAGCGCTGGAAGTCCGTCGACTAGGACTACTTTGCGTCCGAGTTTTGCAGCTTCAAGGGCTGCCGAGATGCCGGAAATGCCAGCACCGGCAACGCAGATTTCTGCTTCCACATCCCATGGTTGTTGGTCCTTTGAGCGCGTTTTGATAACTGTCGCTGTAGGTATTTTGTATTCATTTGCCATTTGTAGTGGGCCTTATAATTGAGTTTTATTCTGCCGGTTGGGCTATCGCTGGTGGTTGGGAAAAGCTCCGCATTAGAAGCACCAAACCTACAATGACGAGGCCGACCACCGTGGATTGCCATTCGGGGAACCCGATCAACAAGCCTGAGGCAAACAACACAGCCCGTGCCCAGCCGCGCAGTAATCCGTAGCCAAGGAGGCGCCCTTCGGAAGCTCCTGAAAGGATTACGATGGCGATGATGTTGAAGAACAGCCAGATCGCAGTCAGATGCAGTGGCCCTTGGAAAATCAACGCTGGTTCAAACAAGAAGAAGAACGGGATGAAATAGAGCACAATGCCCAACCGTGCCGCATGCCAACTGGTTTGCATCGGATCGGAATCGCTTATTCGCGAGGCAATGAAGGCGGCCAGCGCAATCGGCGGTGTAATCGCGGCTAACATGGCATAATAGGCAATGAACAAATGGACCGCCAGCGTGTTAAGGCCCGCAATACTCTCAAGCGCCGGCGCAAGGGTTATCGCCAGCATCAGATAGGCCGCAACCAGCATGCCCATCATACCGAAAAGGATGCAGACAAGCACGCCAATGGCCAGAACCAACGCTACGTTATCGCCGCCCAAACGCACCAGAGAACTTGTGATTTCCGGTGCAACGCCGGTGCCCATGAGGCCGCCGAGGATGAAGCTGGTTGGCAATAATAGTGCCATGGTCTGGCTCAGGAGTTTGCCGATCTCGAATAGAATTTTCGGCAGTTGATCGATTTTCAGACGTAAGCTAGCCTTGGTCAATGTCAAAGCTAGCAGCAATGCTGAGGCATAAAATGGCGTCAGGCGTTCCCAGCGCATCCATACCAGACCCCAGATCAGGAAGAATAGGACGGCGATGAAAGGCCAGCCATCTTTCAGGGTTTGCCGGATGGAAGGCAGTTCGATGCGAGGTAGGCCGTCCAGTCCGTGTTTAGCGGCATAGGCATCCACGTGGCAATAAAGCCCGAAATAATAGAGCACGCTTGGGATGATGGCCGCGACCACAATCACAGCATATTCTGTGCCGGTAAAATCGGCCAT
>JAESSK010000338.1 GCA_016764155.1 Rhizobiaceae bacterium | reverse complement strand
TTTGACGGGCACGGCGAATGGCTTCGTGGGACTGTTCACAAGACGTATGCACCACATAAAGCGGCACGCCTGCCATATCGGCAATCATGATGGCACGATTGGTGGCTTCGCCTTCTACCTGTGGCGGGCGAGAATAGGCATGAGCCTCGGGGCCGTTATTGCCTTCTGCCAGTAATTGCGCCTGCAATTGGGCGACCACATCGCCGTTTTCCGCATGCACCAGCGGCAAAGCGCCAAGTTCAGCACAGCGCTTGAAGGATGAATACATCTCGTCATCATCCACCATCAAGGCGCCTTTATAGGCCATGAAATGCTTGAATGTGTTGATGCCTTTTTCTTTGACGATGGTTTCCATCTCGTCAAAAACCTGTTCGCCCCACCATGTGATCGCCATGTGGAATGAATAATCACAATTGGCGCGGCCTGATTTATTATCCCACATTTGCACCGCTTCAAGCAGAGATTGGCCCGGAGCAGGAAGCGCGAAATCCACCACCATGGTGGTGCCGCCAGCAAGAGCCGCGCGCGTGCCAGATTCAAAATCATCAGAGGAATAGGTGCCCATAAACGGCATTTCGAGATGGGTGTGCGGGTCAATGCCACCGGGCATGACGTAGCAGCCGGTGGCATCCAGCGTTTCATCGCCGGAGAGATTTTCGCCGATCTCGATGATCTTAGTGCCGTCGATTTTGACGTCTGCCTTGTAGGTGCGATCTGCCGTGACGACGGTACCGCCTTTGATTACTTTGGTCATTCCACTTCTCCCTATTCGACGATTTCAGCGGTTTCTACGACCGCATGGAACAATACATCTGTTCCTGCACGGGCCCATTCTTGCGAGATATCTTCTGCCTCATTGTGGCTTAGGCCGTCTACGCAGGGGCACATTACCATGGCTGTTGGTGCTACGCGATTGATCCAGCAGGCATCATGGCCTGCGCCGGAAATCAGATTTTTGTGGGAATAACCTAACCGTTCAGCGGCGTTTCGTACCGCTGCTACACACCCTTCATCGAAGGTTACGGGATCGAAGCCGCCTACTTTTTCGAATTCGATTTCCAAGCCCATATCATCACAGATTTTCTTGGCGCCTTCGGCCAGTTGCTTTTCCATGTCTTCAATGGTCGCAAGATTTGGCGAGCGCATGTCGACGGTGAAAACCACCTTGCCGGGGATCACATTGCGTGAGTTCGGGTGGACATCGATATGACCTGCCGCGGCCACCGCATCGGGAGCGTGGGACCATGCGATTTTATCGACCAGTTCCAGAATGCGCGCCATGCCTAATCCTGCGTTTTTACGCATGGGCATGGGGGTGGAACCAGTGTGAGCATCCTTGCCTGTGACAGTGATTTGCATCCAAGAAAGCCCCTGACCGTGGGTGACCACGCCAATGTCTTTTTCTTCGATTTCAAGAATTGGACCCTGTTCAATGTGGAGCTCGAAGAATGCATGCATCTTGCGATCGCCGACGGTTTCTTCGCCCTTCCATCCGATCCGCTCAAGCTCGTCGCCGAATTTTTTGCCATTGGCATCTTCTAAACCATAGGCCCAGTCTTGGGTGTGCATATCGGCGAAAACACCTGAGGCCAACATGGCCGGAGCGTATCTGGTACCCTCTTCATTGGTCCAGTTGGTAACGACAATCGGGTGTTTGGTTTTGATATCAAGATCGTTCAATGTGCGGATGATTTCGAGGCCCGCAAGAACGCCGAGCACACCATCATATTTACCACCGGTCGGTTGGGTATCAAGGTGACTGCCCACGTAAACCGGCAATGCATCAGGGTCGGCACCCTCGCGGCGCATGAACATGGTGCCCATCTGGTCGACGCCCATGGTGAGGCCAGCTTCTTCACACCATTGGCGGAATAGGTGGCGACCTTCACCGTCTTCATCGGTCACGGTCTGGCGGTTATTGCCACCGGCAACACCTGGTCCGATTTTTGCCATTTCCATGATTGAATCCCAGAGCCTGTCTGAGTTAATCCTTAGATTTTCTCCCGGTGCAGCCATATTGTTTCCTCCTCAAACCTGTATTTGGCGCGCCTTGGCGCGACTTTTATGCGACTTCGTTGAGTACCTTTCGCAGGCAGCCCATGAGTTCGTCGATGTGATTTTTTTCGATAATGAGTGGGGGAGATAACGCAATGGTATCCGCCGTTATGCGGATGAGACAGCCCATGTCAAAGGCTTTGACAAAAGCTTCAAAGCCACGCTTTGCGGGCTCACCTTCAACCGGTGATAATTCAATCGCACCAATCAGACCTACGTTGCGGATATCGATGACGTTCGGACAATCCTTTAAATCATGCAATGCGTCTTCCCAGTAGGAAGCCATGTCAGCAGCGCGGGTCAAAAGACCTTCCTCGGCATAGGTGTCGAGGGTACCAAGGGCGGCAGCGCAAGCCATGGGGTTTCCTGAATAGGTGTAGCCGTGGAAGAACTCGATGAGATGTTCCGGGCCATTCATGAAAGCGTCATGAATTTCTTTTTTTACAAACACAGCGCCCATAGGAATGACGCCATTGGTGAGGCCTTTTGCCGTGGTCATCAAATCGGGAGTGACGCCGAAATAGTCCGCACCAAAGTTTTCACCCAAACGACCAAAGCCGGTGATGACTTCGTCAAAAATCAGGATGATGCCGTGCTTGTCGCAAATTTTACGCAGACGTTGCAGATAGCCAGTAGGCGGAATCAATACGCCGGTGGAACCGGCAACCGGCTCAACAATCACCGCTGCGATGGTTGAAGGATCATGCAAAGCGCATATTTTTTCCAGCTCATCAGCGATATCACCGCCATGTTCCGGCACGCCTCTGGTAAAAGCGTTTTGCTCGGGAAAATGGGTGTGGGGCATATGATCGACACCGTTCAGCATAGAGCCAAACATTTTGCGATTGCCGCTAATGCCACCAACGGAAATGCCGCCAAAATTTACGCCGTGATAACCGCGCTCGCGACCGATTAAGCGGGTACGTTCGCCCTGTCCATTAACCCGGTGATAAGTCAGCGCAATCTTGAGCGCTGTATCAACAGATTCCGAACCTGAATTGGTGAAAAACACATGATCCATGCCATCAGGGGCGAGATCAACCAGACGGTTAGCCAGTTCAAAAGCCTTTGGGTGGCCGATTTGGAAGGCTGGTGCATAATCAAGTTCAGCAGCCTGCTTTTGAATTGCTTCGGTGATCAGCGGGCGACCGTGCCCCGCATTACAACACCAAAGGCCGGAAGTTCCGTCCAGAACCTTGCGACCTTCTGTGGTTGTATAATGCATGTCCTTTGCGGCTGCGAACATGCGCGGCTGCTTTTTGAATTGCCTGTTTGCCGTGAACGGCATCCAGAATGCGCGCAAATCATTTGGTGCTGGCTCTAGCCTGTCTGACATGCAACTTCTCCCGATTTTACGAACTGGTCCGTCAGTATTTGATGTTTTGACGGTTTTGGATAATCCGTGTTACAAATTTTTACCAGTTGGAAAAATCTTAACAGCCTTGGTCCTTTGGTCAAGGACTATTTCCATTCTAAACTGGGGCAATATTGGGGGGAAATATCGGTCAAATGAAACCACGGGCAGCAAGCACTCAAAGGCGCACGCGTATTCAAAAGGAAAATGAGCAGATTATTCTGGAATCTGCTCTGGAAGTATTTTCTACCAACGGGTTTCGCGGCTCTACAGTTGATCAAATCGCAAAAGCTGCCGGGATGTCAAAACCCAATTTGCTTTATTATTTTCGCCGCAAGGAAGACATGCATCAGGCATTACTCGACCGGCTTTTGACCAATTGGCTGGCGCCGCTGGAAGAGATGGATGCAGACGGCGAACCGATCGAAGAAATTTGCAAATATATTCGGCGAAAACTGCAAATGGCGCAGGAATACCCACGCGAAAGCCGGCTATTTGCCAATGAAATTTTGCAGGGTGCCCCACACATAAAACAACAATTGGAAGGTGCATTGCGCAATCTGGTTGATGAAAAATCAGGCCTGATTGAAAACTGGATCAGCCGAGGCAAAATTGCCAAATGCAATCCTCGGCATTTGATATTTTCGATCTGGGCAACGACCCAGCATTATGCGGATTTTGACGTGCAGATTTGTGCCATTCTGGCCGAGGAAGAGCGCATCGAAATGCGTTTTGAAGACGCAGCAAAAATGCTTGAGCAGCTCTATGTGGATGGATTGAAAATCTAGCTTATTTGTTCTCACGGCGTATCCAAGCTTTCTTGCGGCATATCTTCGATATGACGCTTGGGCCCTCCGCATGGGCGGTGCAGCTAGCACCGGGTGACTCTTCGCCGCCTGAGCGCATCAATATAAACAGGCACCCCTTGGTCACTCGTCCGGCGAGGCGACCAGAATTACCAATCCCAAAACAATGACCATCGCGCCAATCAAAACCGCCATGCTTGCCCAGCCGTGACCGGCCACGCCTTCCATAATAATCACGATCACCGGCACCAGATAGCCATAGGCCAGAACCTTTGCGGCGGGCAGCCTCATCGACGCGAATTTTATCAAATAGAAGGTAACGGCCGTGGTGAATGTGGCCAGATAGGCAATCACGCCCCAAACGAATAAAGGGATATTTGTCCAGTCTGTCGCCAGAATATCATTAAAACCGTAAACCGCGATAAAGAGAAAAATCCCGACCACCGTCCAGAAGGTGAACAATATCAGGG
>JAESSK010000337.1 GCA_016764155.1 Rhizobiaceae bacterium | reverse complement strand
GGTGTTACAGGTCGCAGGTGCTGGCGAAGTTTTATTGCGCATCGCATTTGCAGCAACTGGGCGTCTGGCTGGCGGACCGGCTCACGCGGCAATTGTTGGTTCGGCAATGTTTGGCACCATGTCTGGAGCATCCATTGCCAATGTGGTTTCCACCGGCGTCTTTACAATTCCGGTGATTAAAAAAGTCGGGTTCAGCCCGCGCTTTGCTGGCGGTATTGAGGCCGCGGCATCGACAGGTGGTCAGTTTATGCCGCCGGTGATGGGAGCCGTTGCATTCTTAATGGCAGACCTCACCGGCATCCCCTATCTCCACATCATCGTTGCGGCGGCTATCCCATCGCTGATGTATTACGTATCGCTTTTCACCATCGTGGCGCTGGAAGCAAAGCGCAAAGGCATCGCGCCCGTGCCTGCAGAAGACAGAGTAAAACTTAATCCATCTGATCTTTTAAAATCATTGGCATTCTGGTCACCACTGGCGGTGATTGTTGCTGTATTATTGACTGGCCGTACGGCGCAGAACGCTGGGGCATATGCCACCGTAACAGCGTTTGTTGCTTGCCTGATCCTGTTTCCTAATTTCCGCAATCCTAAAAAATGGTTCGATGTTCTGATCGATGCCGGTCGCGCCTCCTGCACCTTGATGATGGTTGTGGCAGCGATCGGTTTTGTCATTGGTGTTGTCAACATGACTGGTGTCGGGCTGTGGTTTGCTGAACAAGTGTTGGCATTTTCCGGAGATTCTCTGGTCCTGTCCCTGATTATGGTGATGTGCGCCAGCCTTGTCCTTGGCATGGGTGTTCCCACCGGAGCCGCCTATCTGATTATCGCAATTGTGCTTGGACCGGCATTGGCAGGTCTTGGTGTTCCGCTGGTCGCTGCCCATTTGTTCGTGCTTTATTTCGGTGTGATGAGCGATGTGACACCGCCGGTAGCGCTGGCTGCATTTGCTGCGGCACCGATATCAGGTTCGGGGCCGATGGAAACAGGCTGGGCAGCCGTTCGGCTATCGGTAGCCGGATTTATCATCCCGTTCGTATTTGTTTTTCATCCAGATATTTTGATCATCACAGGTGATGCGACGCTCGGCGGAGTTTTATGGGCGCTGGTCGCCTTTGGTATTGCCACTTGGGGCCTCGCTACTGGGTTGATTGGCTGGGATCAATGGACCTTGGCCGTATGGCAACGCATCGCCCGGATTGCTGCAGGTCTGACTTGTCTGGCGCCTGACTGGCGCATTGCGATAGCTGCAGCAGCCATACTTGCATGTTTGATATTTCTGCGGAGGTTCCAGTCCCGAGCCGTCGCAAACGCATAAACAACAGGGACAAATGGGAGAGAGAAAATGAAGACGTTTATGAAAACCGCATTGGCTGGCGCGATTGCCATGACGCTGGCTTCGCCCCTTGCGGCGAAGGATATTAAATTGAAAATGGCAACAAACGCACCGGGGACTTCGCCCTATCTTGCGATGACTACCATGGCGACAATTGTGAATCAGGCGCTGCCCGATGTGAACATTCAGGTCGACGCAACCGGTGCTGCAACCAAGCACATGATTGAAGTTGCGCAGGGCAAACTCGACATGTCGATGACTGCACCAATCATCTACAAATTCCTGAAAAACGGTTCGGTGATGTATAAGAAACTGCCGAATGCCGCTGAACTTGCCGAGAATTTGCGGCTGCTTTACTGGTTCCCGCTGGGTCAGTTCCACTATGTGGTTTATGCCGATAGCGACATCAAAACCCCTGCCGATATTAAAGGCAAGAAGGTGTTTCTCGGGCCTCCTGGTGGCGGTGCCTATAACGCATCTGCGCGGATCATGAAATTCATGGCCGGTTATGAAGCGGGCAAGGATTATGAGCCGGTGAATGCTTCTTGGGCTTCCGCGCTTCAAGGGTTTCAGGATCGCCAGTTCGACGTTTATACCGCAGCGGGCATTGCGCCCTTCCCTCAGCTTGAGCAGCTTTCACTGACTTCAAAACTGCGCATTATTGGTCTGACCAAGGACGAATTCAATGCCAATGAAGGAATGAGAGCCTACATCAACGAGCATGTGGGCGAGGAAATCGGCATCATCAAAGCCGGGATCTATGGCGACGGCGTCGTCAACAAGGAAGATACTTATACCTTGGCTGGCCTTGTGGGCATCACCGCTCGCGCCGATCTTGATGAAGATACCGTATATCGTATCACCAAGGCCTATTGGGAAGGTGCGAAAGAAGCGATGAAAACCCAACCTTGGCTCAACAGTATTACGCTGGAAGGCGGCGTGATTGATGGCGGCATGAAGCTGCATCCGGGTGCGCTTCGCTATTACGATGAAATCGGTTTGGAAATTCCTGCCGGTAGCCGCTAAGGCGAGCATTTCATCCAGATGACCCAGCCGGGGGAGCTGATCGCTTCCCCGGCGTTTTTGTCAGATACTTTCCTTCTGCTGTCGAATGCGCAAAGATTACGCATCGACAATTAGTTCGGGAAACAGTCATGCTTAGAGACAAAGACATTGACGAAGCACGCCGATGGTTTGCAGAGGACATCAAAGAGGCCGCACCTGTTGTTCACAACAACAAAATTGTAGACGCATTTTCAACCGTTCCGCGCGAAGATTACCTTGGAAACGGGCCATGGAATATCCATTCCCGCCTGAGCATTGGCAGAGCACATATAAGTGCATCATCCGATCCCCGCCACCTTTATCATGATGTTTTGGTATCGATCATCGAAGCCTCCGGCATCAATAATGGCATGCCATCTCTATGGGCAATGGTTTTCGATAATTTAAACATCAAACCCGGAGCGACCGTGCTTCAGATCGGCGCGGGTGTTGGATATTATACGGCAATTCTTGCGGAGCTGGTGACCGACAAAGGCCGGGTCATTGCCTATGAAGTTGAGGAGGATCTGGCGAAGCGTGCGCAAAATAATTTACGGCACTATCCACATGTGGATGTCATTTTCGGTGATGCCACGCAGATGGAAGAACTTCCAGATTTCGATGTCATTATTGCATGTGCCGGTGTGACCCATGTGCCGGAGCGGTGGCTCGAAAAACTTTCCGACGGCGGACAAATGGTTCTGCCACTTACCGGAGAGAGCCAGTGGGGATTTCTCTTGCATTTAGAGCGCAATGGCGACGATCTACCTGTTAAATCTCTCGGCCCCTGTGGCTTCTATCACTGCCTTGGAGCGCGGCTGGTTGAAGAAGAGAAAGCCTTAGCATTGGCTTTTAAATCTGGAGGAAGCGGAAATCCTAATATTGGGCATTATCACCTAGGACAACCACCGGCTCAAAAAGAGCGAGCCTGGGTGATTGGAAAATCTTACTGGATATCAAAGGCTTCTTCTTGACCGTCAAAGGCTCTAGCGCAGATCTTTCATTTCGACGAAATCCATATCCGTGAAATCCT
>JAESSK010000336.1 GCA_016764155.1 Rhizobiaceae bacterium | reverse complement strand
TCATCGTGCGCTGTAAAATTCAGCCGGAACTTGGGCCTCCCATATCCCCCGAAGAACTGGCCAAGATCAGCTTTTCTGAAAAGCTGAAATTGCTGCGTGCCGGTATTTTGCCATTGATAATCTTCTTTTTGATGACCGGGCTGTTTTTGATGGGGGTTACTTCCTTGGTGGAGAGTTCGGCGGTTGGTGCGATGTCTGCGACCGTGGCTGCCATAATTCAGGGGCGTTTGACCAAGAAGGTTTTTGACGAAACTCTGCGCAAGACGCTCAATATCTCCTGCATGTTTATGTGGATCATTCTTGCTGCCCTTTGCTTTGGTGCGGTGTTTGATGGGCTTGGTGCGGTCAATGCAATCAAGGGTTTCTTCCTTGATCAAATGGGATTGGAGCCTTGGGAAGTGCTGATATTGATGCAGCTTTCCTTCCTGCTGATGGGGACGTTTCTGGATGATACGGCCATGCTGGTTATTGTTGCGCCGCTTTATATTCCGCTGGTCAAAGTGCTTGGTTTCGATCTGGTCTGGTACGGGGTGCTTTATACAATCACCAGCCAGATTGCATATATGACGCCGCCTTTCGGTTATAATTTATTCTTGATGCGGGCGATGGCGCCGCCAGAGGTTTCGTTGAGTGATATCTATCGTTCTATCGTGCCATTTGTAGCGATCATGGTATTTGCGCTTGTATTGGTGATGGTGTTTCCACAGATTGCCTTGTGGTTACCTGGTCATTACTATGGAAATTAGGGGTTGGAGTTTTACTGAGGAGATGCCGTCTTTAAGCGGCACAATAAGAGAAGGAGAACGCTATGACTAACAGAAGAAGTTTTATCAAAAATGCCGGTCTCGCCGGCGTTGCAGCAGGGGCTACACTTGCGGCCCCTGCGGTTCGAGCGCAACCTGCTAAAATTACCTGGCGCCTGCAGACTTATGCCGGTCCTGCTTTGGCTGCCCATGTGATCAAACCGGCGATTGATTCATTCAATAAAGTTGCCGATGGTCAGATGGAAATTCAACTTTTCACTGCTGATCAGATCGTGCCGACGGGTGAACTATTCCGTGCCATGCAAAATGGTGTGATTGATGCAGTGCAGTCGGATGAAGATTCCATGGCTGCGCCTGTTGATGTATCCGTATTCGGTGGGTATTTCCCGTTTGCAACCCGTTACAGCCTCGATGTGCCAGTGCTTTTCAACCAATATGGTTTGAAAGAAATCTGGGAAGAAGCATATGCCGAGATTGATAATGTGACATGGCTTTCCGCTGGTTCATGGGATCCTTGCCACTTCAACACCAACAAGCCAATTCGGTCGCTTGCAGATCTCAAAGGCCTGCGGGTTTATACCTTCCCGACTGCTGGACGTTTCTTGTCGCAATTCGGTGTTATTCCGGTTGAAATTCCTTATGAAGATGCTGAAGTTGCGGTGCAAACCGGAGAACTTGATGGCATGGCATGGTCTGGCATTACCGAAGATTATACGGTTGGCTGGGCAGATGTGACCAAATATTTCCTCACCAATAATATCACTGGTGCATGGATTGGTTCGTTCTTTGCAAACACAGATAAATGGAATGAAGTGCCGCCGCATCTTCAGGAATTATTCCGTCTTTGCATGGATTCATCGCACTATTATCGCCAGCATTGGTATTGGGGTGGCGAAGCCAAATTGCGCACCCTTGCAGCCGATAAGGGACGCAAGCTTGAATTGACTTCCATTCCGGATGAGGAATGGGCAACAGTTGGAGCCAAAGCACTGGAATTCTGGGAAGAAATTGCCAAAGGCAGTGATCGCAGCGCGCGTGTTGTGAAAATTCTACAGGAATATTCCGCTGTTATGGGCAAAGCCGGTAAACCTTACCGCAGCTAGTTTGCTCTTCTATAAGAACGCTCCCGCGCTCATAGTGCGGGAGTATTTTGACGATTAACACCCAACCAACATTATTGGAACGCCCGTGCCTGGTAATCTAACTCTTGAAGCTTTGAAAACCGCCGTTGCTAACGGTGAAATTGATACGGTAATCGCTGCCCAAGTGGATATGCAGGGACGCTTGATGGGCAAGCGCTTTCAGGCGGAATTTTTCCTTGAGAGCGCGGTGCATGAAACCCATTCATGCAACTATCTGCTGGCAACCGATATGGAGATGGAAACCGTCGAGGGTTATAAAGCCACCTCATGGGCGGCTGGCTATGGTGATTATACCATGAAGCCTGATCTTTCGACCCTTCGTCTGATACCTTGGCTTGAGGGGACCGCGATGGTGCTTTGTGATGTGGAGAGTCATTCGACCCACGATCATTCAACCAACGCGCCTGTGCCTCATTCACCACGAGCGATATTGCAAAAGCAGATTTCGGTACTTGAAAATCTGGGGCTGAAGGCGATGACCGCGACCGAGCTAGAATTTTATATGTTCAAGCAGACTTTTGAAGAAGCGCAAGTCTCCGGCTATCGCGGTATTGATACGATCAGTGCCTATAATGAAGATTACCACATTTTTCAGACCACCAAGGAAGAAGACGTAATGCGCGCCATGCGCAAAGGTCTGTATGGCGCAGGTATTCCGATTGAGGGCTCCAAAGGTGAGGCCGATAGCGGTCAAGAAGAACTCAATGTCAGATATTCCGATGCGCTTGATTGTGCCGATAATCATGTGATTACCAAAAACGGCTGCAAGGAAATTGCTTGGGCAAAGGGCAGGGCGCTAACGTTTCTAGCCAAATGGAGCGATAAACATGCGGGCAGTTCCAGCCATGTGCATCAATCGCTCTGGACGTTGGATGATAAGCCATTGTTCTTTGATCCCGACGGGCAATATGGCATGTCCGATATAATGCGCCATTATCTGGCTGGCCTGTTGGCCCATGCTGGCGAGATTACTTACTTTCTCGCCCCCTATATCAATTCCTATAAGCGCTTTGCCAAAGGAACCTTTGCACCAACGAAGGCGATTTGGTCGCTGGATAATAGAACTGCCGGATATCGTTTATGCGGTGCCGGTTCCAAAGCCATTCGTATCGAGTGCCGGGTTGGCGGGTCGGATTTGAACCCTTATTTGGCGATATCCGCCATGCTGGCGGCTGGTATGGATGGGATAAACCGCAAGTTGGAACTGGAAGATGAATTCACTGGCGATGCTTATGCAGCTGAAAAAGCACGCGGTATTCCGCAATCTTTGCGTGAGGCTGCAATTGCGCTGGATGGTTCATCCATGTTGCGTGAAGCCATGGGCGACGATGTGATCGACCATTACGTGCGGGCCGCGAACTGGGAACAGGAAGAATTTGACCGCATCGTTACCGATTGGGAAGTCGCACGCGGTTTTGAAAGGGCATAAAATATGACGAAACTCACTTGTATTTCTCCGATTGATGGCTCTGTTTTTGCCGAGCGTGATGTGGACAGTCGCTCAGATGTAGACGCGCGATTGGCTGCTGCTCGTGAGGCGCAAAAAGCTTGGGCTGAACGTCCTGTTTCTGAGCGTACGGCGATTGTTGATAAAGCAATCAATGCGCTGGAAGCGATGAATGATGAGATCACCATCGAGAGTGCCCATATGACGGGCCGTCCGGTGCGCTAT
>JAESSK010000335.1 GCA_016764155.1 Rhizobiaceae bacterium | reverse complement strand
TTTGCCCATCTCCTCATCATATATCACCCAATTACCACGGCCGTTTTTCTTGACGTGGTACATGGCAACATCTGCAGCACGAAATAGAGATTCCGAACTATCCCCATGCTGAGGATAAAGAGAGATGCCGATGCTTGCCCCGATATCAGCTTCGAAACCATCGCCCGTAATTGTTTGTTTGACAGTATCAACGATCTGTTCTGCGATCTTCTCGACCCTTGCAACGATCCCTTTTCCGCTATCGTCATCTTTGACAATGACACCGAATTCGTCGCCGCCAAGCCGCGCCACAGTGGATGTTTCACTCAGCAGTTTTGCCAACCGGCTGGCCACTACGCGAATAGTCTGATCGCCTGCCTGATGGCCATAGATGTCATTGATTGGCTTGAAACGATCCAGATCCATCAGCAAAACAGCAAAACTTTGTCCTGCATGTTCTGTCGAATTTGTCAGTTGTTCAAGCTCTTCAGAAAAAACACGCCGGTTTGCAAGTTCGGTGAGCGGGTCCTGCCGTGAAATCGCACTGGCAATTTGGTGAGCAGTTTGAGTTTTTTTCTGGGCGCGCTCAAGTTCTTCAAGATGGCGTTGATACGCTCTGGAAGTCAGCTCTGCCTTTTCTGCAGCAGCTTCCCTGATTTTGGTGATATCCACATCGGTTCCGGTCAGGTGTTTGGGGGTGCCATCATCGAACCATTCGATCACCCGGCCACGGCTTAATATCCAGACCCATTTGCCGTCTCGACGACGTTCGCGATATTCAAAGGAAACAATTTTATCACCGTTGGTTTGGTGTTTTGCCACATGCATACGCACGGTTTCCAGATCATCAGGATGAAGCCGGCTTTCCCATTCATCAAGCGTGTCGAACACTTCTTCATCAATCGGGATTCCGCGAATGCGCTTCCATTCATCGGAATAAAACCGTTCATCGGTGGGGACATAATGATCCCAAACACCATGCTGGGCACCATCCACCGCGTTTCGCCAGATGCTTTCTCTATAGGTGAGTTTTACCTCGTCCTGTTTTTCTTCATTTACATTGATAATTTGAACCACATAGCGAGGTTTTCTTGTGACTTCCAGACGTTTGGAGATGGAGATAGTTCCCCAGAAATTCACGCCACTACCGCGTTTAATAAGGCGGGTGGAAGTGCCAGGTTCCAAACAAAGAGTATCATCTTCTTCGTCGGTTTCACTGAGCAACACACTATCGCTGATATGACTTCCAACAATACCTTTGCTAACAATGTCCAAGGTTTTGGAGAAGGCACGGTTGGCATAAACGATATTAAAATCGCCGTCACAAATCGCCGTAGCAATCGGTGCTGCGTCCATGATTATTGGCAAATCTATTAGAAAATTTGACGTTTTTGGCTTGTCACCGATTTTATTTTTGTTGGTTGTCATATATGGCGTCCTCTATCCAAGGACCGTATCGGGAACATATTAATACGTTGATAAAACAAGGTAAATCAGAAGGGTTAATTGCGGTATACTTAATGAAATAATAAGCCCGCTTTTGGCGCGAATACTGCAATATGAAGAAATGGTAAGAAGATAAGGCTGACGTAGCGTTGACATGTTGCTGTCACAAGCTAGCATTAATGGTTAACCGTATTATTTTGTCAGGAGAAACCCATGAAAAACCCAACATCAAAAGACGCGGCCATTAGCACATTTAGCAACCCTGTTTTATCGCGTCGTTCGTTTGTGGCTGGCGCTGCGGCAGCTTCATCCTTGATCATGCTGCACCCATATTCGGTGATGGCAAAGGAAAATACAGCCCATCTGCGGATCATGGAAACGACCGATCTGCACGTCCATGTTTTCCCTTACGATTATTATCGCGATCGCCCCAGTGATTCCGTCGGTTTGGCCCGCACCGCCGCCCTGTTCAAGCAAATCAGAGATGAATCAACCAACTCCATGTTGATCGATAATGGCGATTTCCTGCAGGGCAACCCGATGGGCGACTACATCGCCTATGAACGCGGCATGAAAGAGGGTGATATGCACCCGGTGATCACTGCCATGAATGAGCTTGGCTTTGAAGCATCGACCTTCGGCAATCACGAATTCAATTACGGCCTCGACTTTTTAATGAAAGCTATTGGCGGCGCGAAATTCCCTGTGGTTTCAGCCAATATTGCCAAGGGAACTTTGGCGGCCAATCCACGTGATGATAAAACCCTCGTCAAACCCTATGTGATCCTCAACAAGAAAATTACCGATGGTGCCGGTGTCTCCCACGACATCAAAGTAGGGCTGATCGGCTTCGTTCCGCCACAAATCATGAACTGGGATCGCCGTCATCTGGAAGGCAAGGTCAACACCCGCGATATCGTGGAAACCGCGAAAGCCTATGTGCCTGAAATGAAAGAAGCTGGCGCCGATGTTATCATCGCACTTTGCCACTCGGGCATTGGTGATGCCAAACACACTGACGGCATGGAAAACGCGGCAATTCCTCTGGCCGAAGTGGACGGCATTGATGCACTTCTTACTGGCCACTCTCACTTGGTTTTCCCCGGTCCGAAATTTGAAGGTTTCGCCGGTCTCGACCATGAAAAAGGCACCATTCACGGTAAGCCCGCCGCAATGGGCGGATTCTGGGGCTCCCACATGGGGCTCGTCGATCTGATGCTCGAGAAAGACGGTGGCAAATGGAAAATCATCAACTTCACCACCGAAGCGCGCAGCATCTATAAACGCGATGGCCGCAAATATATTCCTGTCGTGGAAAGCCAACAATCAGTTCTCGACAGCGTTCAAAAAGAGCACGACGCAACGCTCGCTTATATACGCCGTTCCGTGGGCAAAACCTCGGCGCCACTGCATTCATATTTCGCACTGGTGGCCGACGACCCATCGGTTCAGATCGTTTCGAAAGCCCAGACATGGTACATCACAGATATGATGAAAGGCACCGAGTGGGAAAGCCTGCCAATCCTTTCCGCTGCTGCGCCATTCAAGGCCGGTGGCCGTGGTGGTCCGGAATATTATACCGATATGCCGAAGGGCGATGTGGCGATCAAGAACGTCTCTGATCTCTACCTCTATCCAAACACCGTACGGGCCGTGTTGATTACCGGCGCACAGGTGAAAGATTGGCTGGAGCGTTCCGCTGGCATGTTCAACCAGATCGAAGCGGGCAAGGCCGATCAGGTTTTGCTTAATCCGAAATTCCCTAGCTATAATTTCGATATCATGGATGGCGTCACCTATAAGATTGACCTCACCCAGCCATCAAAATTCGATACCAAGGGCGAGTTGATCAACAAGGATGCAAACCGTATCGTTGATCTGCAATTTGATGGCAAAGCAATCGATCCGGCACAAAAATTCGTGGTCGCCACCAATAATTACCGCGCCAGCGGCGGTGGCAAATTTCCAGGCACCGGCGATACGATCATCTTTGTTGCACCCGATACCAACCGCGATGTCATCGTGCGCTATATTGTTGATCAGGGAACCATTAACCCATCCGCCGATGGCAATTGGCAGTTTGCCCCAGCGGGAGGCGCAACGGTTCTGTTCGACACCGGACCAAAAGGCAAAGAGCACATGGCCGACGTCAAGGGTGTGAATATTGAAGAAGCCGGCGATGGCCCTGATGGTTTCGCGCGCTACCGCATAAAACTTTAGGGCCTAGACCCTAGACATCTCAGACAACAAT
>JAESSK010000334.1 GCA_016764155.1 Rhizobiaceae bacterium | reverse complement strand
TTGACCAGTGTGGTGCTTGGGCCATTTTGTACCCAGATGTTGGGAGATCTTGGTGCGGAGGTCATTAAGATTGAAACGCCTGAGGGCGATGTGATGCGCCATGCGGGGCCGCATGTTTCTCACGGTATGGGGTCGATCTATCTGACGATCAATCGCAATAAGCGAGCTTTGACGCTGGATTTGCGCAAACCGGAAGCAAAAGAGATTTTGCGTAAACTAATCGCTGATGCGGACGGGATTATCCATAATATTCGTGCCGGTGGCATGCGGCGGCTGGGTTTTGATTATGACAGCGTTAAAGCGATCAACCCCCGAAATCCTCTATGTGCATGCGGTGGGTTATGATTCTGATGGGGTTTATGCCGAGCGGCAGGCCTATGATGATTTGATACAATGCGCCAGTGGTATGGCGTCGATGTTGCCTTTGCAGGATGGTAGCGAAGCGCCGCGATATTTTCCGGGGTTGGTGGCGGATAAAACCACCGGGCTTTATGCAGCTTACGCCATGATGGCGGGTTTTTTGCACAAGGAACGCACGGGACGGGGGCAGTTTATCGAGGTGCCTATGCTCGAATGCATGGTCAACTTCACCATGGCTGAAAATCTCTACGGGCGTACCTTTGTGCCGCCTAAGGGTGGCACCACTTATACGCGTTCGATTAACCCCCAGCGCAAGCCCTATAAGACCAAGGACGGCTATATCGGCATCATGCCTTATACCACCGCCAATTGGGCCGATTTTTTCAAGGTTGCTGGACGGCCTGAAGTGATGGATGACGAGCGCTTCTCAACCTACCCAAAACGCACGGATAATATCACTGAATTATACGGACATCTTGAAGCGTTGGCGTCGCAGAAAACGACTGAAGAATGGATGTCGGAATTAGGCAAGTTGAATGTGCCTTGCATGAAGGTGCAATCGCTGGATGAGGTACTTGAAGACCCGCAATTGATTGATACCGGATTTATCGAGGAACGAAATCACCCAAGCGAGGGGCAATACCTGGCGGTAAATAACCCAGTGAAGTTTACTGATTCTCCCGCTCGAATATACCGCGACGCGCCGCTCATGGGGGCGGATAATCTGGAGATACTATCCGAGATTGGTTATAGTGAAGAAGACATCGAAAAAATTAGAATGTCGGGTGCAATTGGGAGAGAATAGCCATTTAATAGTCAAGAAGCCGAGCTATGTGGTTAGCTCGGCTTCTTTGTCAAGACAGATAAGTCGCAATATTTATGTTTCTATGTCTGATTGCCAAAGCGTAATAGGCTGGGGGGTGCTTCGACCCTTGACACATGAATCATACATCAGGTCCGCTATTAAATACAACCACAAATTGACGTAAGGTAAGATTAATCTGTTTCGCCTAAATATTATCAATCTTCTTAGTCGTTTTCGGAATAGTACTATGTAACTTCAAACAATCCGGCTCCACCCATGCCGCCACCTATACACATGGTAACAACCACGTATTTTACACCTCTTCTTTTGCCTTCGATTAGTGCGTGGCCACTCATACGAGCGCCAGACATGCCGTAGGGGTGGCCGATGGATATCGCGCCGCCCGTTCACATTGTATATTTCAGGGTCAATTCCGAGGGTATCACGGCAGTAAATGGCCTGAGAGGCAAATGCCTCGTTCAGCTCCCAAAGGCCAATATCGTCTATCTTCAAGCCATGGGCTTTGAGAAGTTTTGGTACGGCAAAAACCGGGCCGATGCCCATTTCTTCCGGGCCGCAACCGGCGACCATCATGCCGCGATAGATGCCGAGAGGTTCGATGCCGCGCTTTTCCGCTTCCTTTGCTTCCATCAACACGGATGCGGATGTGTTTTCTGGACGAAAATTGGGTACTTACAGACCCAGTCCAAAATTTCCTGCACGAACTAAACGCCACATATCCGCTTTATGCGGTTTTGGCCTTTAATGTTTCGAGCTTGAAAATTCTGGACTGCTATCTGCGTTAAGTGCTTTAGGCTTTTGTCGCGTTTTCGACGACCTTCACCACATGTTCGGTGCCGCTCAAGAAAACGTCCGGATTGGACATATCGTTGATTTCAGCGAAGTTTGCTGCCACGTCATCGGCGCTGCGGTGGGCTTCGTCGAGAAACTTGCCCTTGCTTTCATGAATTTCCAGCGTCGCGAAAGTACCGGCACCGGCAAACATTACCGTGTGATTTGGCGCTTCTTTGCTGACCATGAAGACGGCGGCAGGCGTTACATATTCGGGTTTCAGCGCTTCCAGCATTTCCGGTGTCATAATATCTTCGGTCATTCTGGTAGCAGCGGTTGGCGACAGGCAATTGATCTGAATGTTGTTTTTCGCGCCCTCAATGCAGAGCGTATTCATCAAGCCGACAACGCCCATTTTTGCGGCACCATAATTGGCCTGACCGAAATTACCGTAAACGCCTGATGTGGATGTGGTCATCAGGATGCGACCGTAATTTTGCTCTTTCATCTGGTTCCAAACCGCGCGGGCGCAATTGGCAGATCCGTTGAGGTGAACAGCGACAACGCTGTCCCAGTCAGCCGTGGTCATTTTACCGAAAGAGCGATCGCGCAAAATGCCTGCATTGTTGATGAGAACGTCAACACGGCCCCATTCTGCAACGGCTTGAGCCACCATTTTTTCGCAGTCGCCAAAATCGGCAACGTTTGCGCCATTGGCGATTGCTTCGCCGCCTGCTGCTTTAATTTCTGCAACGACCAGTTCTGCAGGGGAGGTGGAACCGCCTGAACCATCTCTGGCACCGCCAAAATCGTTGACTACGACTTTTGCGCCGCGTTTGGCAAGTTCGAGGGCGTGGGATTTTCCGAGGCCGTTTCCAGCACCTGTGACAATGGCTACTTGACCATTAAAATCGATTGTCATTGTTAGTTATCTCCGTCTGGGTTTTTTGCGAATTTAGAATCGCAAAAATTCCTATGTGTTTGTTTTTAAGCGCAATATATCTGAAAAATAGTTCCATTTTTCAGGCCGTGCTATTTATTTATGACTGCCATGCCGAGCCATTCGGCAACCAGTGCTGGTTTTTCTTCGCCTTCGATTTCCACGCTCACGATATATCGCGATAGGAATTCTCCAGGCTTACGTTCTGTGCATTCTGCCAGTTTGATGTTTCCGCGCACCCTTGAACCCGACCTTACGGGGGTAAGGAAACGAATTTTTTCAAATCCGTAATTAATGGCTCGTACCGCTTCCGTTGCCTT
>JAESSK010000333.1 GCA_016764155.1 Rhizobiaceae bacterium | reverse complement strand
CATATATAAATTGCCAAGGCTGGCGACCGAGCCAAACGTCAATGCGCCAATATGAATAATTTTGAGAAGAATGAACATGTTTATTCCTTTTCACGAGCCACTGCACGCCAGCCAATATCCGAGCGACAAAAGCCATTCTGCCAGTCAATTTTCTTGATCGCGGCATAGGCATCCGCCTGCGCTTCGCTGACCGATGAACCTGTAGCTGTGATGTTCAAAACACGTCCGCCAATGGCTGTGAGATTACCATCATTCTCGGCAGTTCCTGCATGGAAAATCTCGATATTATCGGCTTCAGCCTTATCAAGGTCACGAATTTCCGTGCCTTTTTCATAACTTCCTGGATAACCTTTTGAAGCAAGCACTACGGTAAGGGCCGTTTCATCGCTCCACTCCGCTTCAACTTCAAGCAGGGAGTTTTCAACCGAGGCAATCATCAATTCAAGCAAGTCAGATTTGAGACGCGGTAGAATAACTTGAGTTTCCGGATCGCCAAAACGTACATTATATTCAATCAGTTGCGGCCCATCTTCGGTCAGCATCAGGCCAGCAAATAGGATGCCTTTAAACGGCATGCCGCGTGAATGCATACCCGCAAGTGTCGGTACGATGATGTCGCCCATCACCTCGTCGATCATTGCCTGATCCATCACATCAGCCGGAGAGTAAGCACCCATTCCACCGGTATTGGGGCCGGTGTCGCCTTCGCCAACGCGCTTATGATCCTGAGCAGTCCCCATCAACAAAGCGGTCTGACCGTCACAAAAAGCAAACAGACTGACTTCTTCCCCTTCAAGGAATTCTTCGACCACAACTTCGTATCCAGCGTCACCAAACGCGCCCTCAAAACAATCGTCGATGGCGTCCAGCGCTTCTTCGACAGACATCGCCATGATGACGCCTTTGCCCGCGGCCAAGCCATCGGCCTTGATGACAATCGGCGCACCCATTTCGCGAACATAACGCTTGGCCTTAGGCGCATTGTTAAAGCGCTGATAGGCAGCAGTGGGAATATCGAATTCGGCGCAAAGGTCTTTTGTAAAACCTTTAGAACCTTCCAGTTGCGCTGCAGCAGCCGAAGGTCCAAATGCAGAAATATCGGCTGCTTCCAAGGCATCAACAATACCATCAACCAACGGACCTTCCGGCCCAACAATGACAAAGGAAACATTGTTATCACGGCAAAATTGAATGATTTGAGAGTGGTCGCTAATATCCAGCGCCACACATTCAGCCACTTGCGCAATACCGGCATTCCCCGGCGCACAATAAAGCGTATCCAACAGCGGAGATTGTGCCAGTTTCCACGCCATTGCGTGCTCGCGGCCACCTGAACCTATCAACAGAACATTCATCAATCAGTTTCCAAATTTTTGTTGCCAATCAGGTAGCATGGTTTGAATGAACTTGACCAATTCCATCCAAGCGTCCACAGCTTTCAGGGATGACAGATAGTTCTAAAACCAAAGTCTCCGATGCGATTGCCAACAGTTGGGTTTACCGGCTATTGCCCAATTGGCTCTGGCCCTATGCGCAATTGGCGCGGTGGGAACGTCCGATAGGTTGGTGGTTATTGATGTGGCCCTGCTGGTGGTCGCTTGCTCTTGCAGTAAGTGCCAGCGGTAACGCAGATTTCGTAATAATGATCAAATATCTGGCGCTGTTCATGCTCGGTGCCGTGGTCATGCGCGGGGCAGGGTGCACCTATAATGATCTGGTCGACGAGGAAATCGATAACAAGGTTTCCCGCACACGCTCCCGGCCGTTGCCTTCCGGTCGGGTGAGCAGAAACCAAACGAAAATATTTCTAGGCCTGCAATTATTGATCGGTTTGGTTGTACTTCTGCAATTCAATTTCGAAACGATATTGCTCGGCTTTTTGTCCGTGGTGACAATCGCCATCTACCCTTTCATGAAGCGTGTAACCTACTGGCCGCAACTGTTTTTGGGCTTTGCCTTTTCATGGGGTGCATGGGTTGGTTGGTCATCGATATTCGGCTCTGTGGGTTTGGTACCGGCCTTGCTTTATATCGGTTGTATCATGTGGGTGATTGGTTATGACACTATCTACGCCCATCAGGATTTGGAAGATGACGCACTGGTCGGGGTAAAATCCACTGCCAGACTGTTCGGCGATAAAACCAAATTGGCGCTGGTTTTGCTCTATTCTGGCGCCCTAATATTTTTTGCAGCCAGCATGTTTATTGCCGGAGTAAGTTGGCCTGCCTATGTGGGCCTAGCGCTCGGCGCGGGACATCTGGCATGGCAAATCATACGCCTGCGCATCGATGATGCTGGCCAATGCCTGCAATTATTTAAATCCAACACGCAATTTGGCTGGATATTTTTTATCGGAATATGTTTGTCGATTGTCTGAAGCTCAGTCTCTATCGACGTGCGATGATCTCGGCAGCGGTTAGACGTTCCACAATACCCACAACACCAACTTTGCGACGGCGCAGGAAATTCGGGCGATGTTTGATTGTGCGATGACGTTTGCGGCGCTCGATAGGGTCTTCAACCATGATCTCACCCAAAAGCTTGCGCACCGGGCTGGCTGAATTATCGGCATCAAGAATAAGCATCGGCAGCGATAAAACACGGCTCCATGCATGCCAGTCGGCAGCGATGTCATCCATATTATCTGTCACCAAAACCGGTACACATAATTCTGCGTCTTCATGGTGCAGTTCCAGTGTAACCAGCATGCCGCCATCTTCAGTTTCCACCGCACGTGCCGCAATCCCTTTGAAACTTTGGGCTGGCAGTTTGATGGAATTTGGCGAACCATTCCGCTGCATTTCTACCCCATCACGATCGATAGAATAGGAAAGCGAGCTGTCATTTCTGACATTATGGGGTAGATGAAAAGGGTCAAGCCGGATATCCCGGCCCGCCCAATTCTGGATGGCATGTGCAGCCATGAGTAGTGCCTCTCTGTCTCCTTCAGAGCCCAATTCTGTGTCGGGTCTTCTGAATTAACACGGGGATTATTTTTTGTTTTATTGGTCCGTGTTGAGGAGAATGTAGCAGGCAGGTGCTCCGGATTTGCCTAACAAACGGAGTCAACAATCCCTTAATCAGCCGCGTGGTTATCGAAGGCTTATCGGAATTGGTAAATTGATAATGAATCTATTTAGAGCGTCTTTGTTTTGTCAAAGCACGAAGGCGGCGAAGAACCGCCCGGCGCTAGCTGCGCCGCGCATGCGCAGGCCCGAACGGAGTGAGGATATGCCGTGAGCACGAATTATGAGCGGTTAGCGCCCTTTAGACATGAACGCCATGAAAGCCTGCTTGGCTTCGTCAGAGGCAAGACGCTCGCCGAACAGCACAGCTTCTTCCTTCATGCGGGCAAGAATATCCGAGCGATCGCCACGTATCAGCTTGCGGGTGATCTCCATTGCCTGAGGCGGCTTGGAAGCGATATCTGCAGCCACATCAAGAGCGGTTTGTTCCAGCTCATCCGGCTTCACAATTCTATTCACAAAGCCAGCGTCGCGTGCTGCCTGTG
>JAESSK010000332.1 GCA_016764155.1 Rhizobiaceae bacterium | reverse complement strand
CTTGCTTGCCGCATCAGCGCTGGTTGTTTCTTCTGAAGTGATGGCTATGGCTGTGAAGGCTGGTCTCGATCCTGACGTGATGATCGATATAATCAATGTCAGCAGCGGACGCAATTCAGCCATTCAGGATAAATTCCCTCGCGCTATATTGACCGGCACTTTCGATTTTGGTTTTGCCACCGGCCTTTCCTATAAGGACGTGCGGCTTTGCATTGATGAAGCCGAAGGCATTGGTGTGCCGATGGTTGCCGGTGCCGCAGTTCGCCAGATGCTCGCCATAACAAACGCTAAATATGGACCGGAATCTGATTTCACCTGCATCGCAAAAGTGGTCGAGGAATGGGCAGGCGTGGAAATTCGCAGTGTCAAAAAATAGAGCAAAGCACTAAAGCAATCCATTGGGGAGGAGACCACAATGAGCGACGATATTTATGAAATTTATGCCATCAATTATGCCAGACTGGATAAAAGAAGGACGGAAAACTTTCTGGGCGGTGATCCCCATGACGGGCCGATGCCGCTGCAATATTATGTCTGGGTTGTTGCCAATGCCGAACGCACCATCATCGTCGATACAGGCTTTGATCAGCGCGGTGCAGAATTGCGTGGGCGCACAATCACCAGCCCGGTGGTTGATGGCTTAAAGGCCTTGGATATTGATCCGATGAAAATCGATGATGTGGTGATTACCCACATGCATTATGATCATTCGGGCAATAATGATCTGTTTCCCAATGCACGGTTCCATCTTCAAGATACCGAGATGGCCTATTCTACCGGTCGCTGCATGTGCCATGATTTATTGCAGCACCCTTATGAAATGGAAGATGTGCTGGCCATGGTGCGCCGTGTTTATGATAAGCGCGTTGAATTTCATGATGGCGATGATGAGCTTTACCCGGGCATCACACTGCATCTTGTCGGAGGCCACGCACGCGGATTACAAATCGTCAGGGTCAAAACAAAACGCGGATACGTTATGCTCGCCTCCGACGCCTCACATTTTTACGAGCACATCGGCAGCAATCGGAGCTTCACGGTGGCTGAGAATGTTAGTGCCCTGCTTGAAGGCTATAAAACAGTAAGACGCCTTGCAGATTCACCAAGACACATTATTCCGGGGCACGATCCTTTGGTCGGCTCGATTTATCCGGCAGCAAAACCCGGTATGGAGAACTGGATCATGCGTTTAGATATTGATCCTACGAGTTCTCCATTATAGGTTTCGCGGCGTGAGTTAGAGCGCTTCCCGAAAAGTGGGGTCCGGTTTTCGGCAAGAAGTGCGTCAAACAAAAGATTAGATCATCTGAGTGTTTCGTAGAAAAGCGAAGGTGATCTAGCTTATGGAGTAACCAAGCCGGAAATGAAAAAAGCCAGCCGTTCAGGAGATAATCGTGGGGTGTTGATGAACGACGTGGCGCGGCGCGCCAATGTCTCGCCCATGACAGTCTCGCGCGCGTTGAGCAATCCCGACATGGTGTCCGAAAAGACCCGCGCCAAAATACTCGAGGCGATTGAACAAACCGGATACGTGCCCAATCGTCTGGCAGGCAGCCTTGCTTCCAATCGCTCAAATACCATCGGCATCATTTTGCCCAGCCTTAAAAACTCGCTGTTTGCCGAAACCATTCAGGCAGCCTCCGACGTTCTTTCCAAAAAAGGCTATCTGTTGCTGATAGCCGATAGTGGTCATCTATTGGAAGAGGAAGAAAAACTGGTCGAGGCTTTTCTGGGCCAACGGGTTGGTGGCATGATCCTGCACAACACGCTACATTCAGAACGTACCATGGCGATGATATCAAATGCCGGAATTCCCGTTGTGGAAACCGGCGATTTGCTTGCTGAACCAATGGATATGTCCGTCAGTTATTCAAACTTTGAAGCGTCAAAAGCAATGACGGCGTTCCTTGTAAAAAAGGGTTATAAGCGCATCGGTTTTGTGGCCATGCTGACTGAAAATAATAACCGTGCCAGATTGCGCCGCGACGGGTATCTGGCTGCATTAGATGAACTGGGCATCAAGGTGGATGGTTCCTTGATGATCGAAGCTTCTTCAAGTCTGGAAGCTGGCCGCGATGCTTTGACGAGGCTGTTGCAAATAGAGACCAAACCAGACGCGGTGTTTTTCGCAGGTGATATTATGGCAGCCGGCGCGGCGTTTGAATGCAAGCATCGAAACATCAAAATTCCCGAAGATATCGCCATAGCAAGCTTTGATGATTTGGCAATTTTGCAACACATGACTCCCTCAATCACCTCTCTGCAAATCCCCCGGGTTGCTATCGGGCATGAGGCAGCTGAAATCATTATCAGCCGCATCGAGGGTCGCGAAACCAGTGTCGTTACAAAAGATCTTGGTTTTAAAATCACCCAAAGACAAAGCACTTAAGTCACTGAATTTTCTTTAAAATTTCCCATTGATACACCAATAAATCGTCTTGCTTGACAAAATGTTACCGCTATCATAAGCTTTTGAAAAGTTAGCTTAAAGTAGCCTGGGGAGGTGCTTTTGAAGGGTAGGACGGTCCTAGTTACTGGTTCGACAGCCGGAATTGGTTTGGCTGCTGCCCGCTCGTTTGCTGCCGAGGGATGCAATGTGGTTCTCAACGGCATCGAAGGCGACGAAGCGGGCTCCACCCTTGCAAAAGCTATTCGGGATGATTTTGGCATAGACGCCTTTTTTCATGGTGCTGATGTGGGTGATCATCATGCAATCGAAGAAATGTTTGCAACTGCAACGGATCGATTTGGCAAGGTTGATATTGTCGTCAACAACGCGGTCGTCCGCTTTTTCGGACCGGTAGAAGAAACCGATCCAGCCGACTGGGATCGAGCAATTTCCGTTAATCTCACATCCGCGTTTCACACCATACGTCTAGCGCTACCCGCAATGCGCCAACAAAAATGGGGGCGCATCATAAATGTCTCCTCGGTTTTCGGTACTTTGGCAACGGGTAATCGCGCCAGCTATATCACCACCAAAACAGCGCTTTTAGGCCTGACTAGGGCTATTGCTATGGAGACCCTAAGGTCCGGTGTTACCTGCAATTCAGTTTGCCCCGGAGCCGTGAACACATCACTAAGCGGTAGCATGATTGATGCGATGGTCGCCGATGACGGCATTTCCGAAGAGGAGGCCAAAGCGCAGTTTTTAGTAGGTCGTCAGCCTGATGGAGATTTTGTGGAATCCGATAGCGTTGCCGCCATGATGGTCTTCCTTTGCGGCGCTGCCAGCGGCAGCATTACCGGCGCGTCCTTTCCGATTGATGGCGGATGGACAGTAACCAGCGTGGTCGGGCAATGACACTTTCCTCGATCATTTCGGCAATTGCCAAAGACGCTGCGGAGGCATCTGAACCAACGAAGGTTCTGGCACAATTTGCGGTTGATTTCTCAGAGCGGCAAATGACCGATGCCCTGCGCCACGAAAGCAAACGGGCGCTGATGAATTATTTCGCCGTGGCTCTGCTTGGCGCAAGTGATCCGACAATCGAAAAAGCTTACGGCGTTGTTTCAAAATTTTCCGAAAAACCAATTGCCAGAATAATTGGCCGTAACGATAAAACCGACATCTTGAATGCGGCTTTCTTTAATGCCGCTAGCGCCAATGTATTCGATTTCGACGACACCCATTTCCCGACGATCATTCACCCGACAGCACCTGTAGCAGCAGCGCTCTTTGCGTTATGCGAACAGCGGAAAATTTCCGGCAAGGAATTCATGCAAGCCTTCGTTCTCGGAGTGGAAGCTGAATGCCGGATCGGCAATGCTGTGTCGCCCGATCATTATAAACGCGGCTGGCACATCACCGCCACATGCGGCGTTTTCGGCGCTGCCATTGCCGTTGGAAAAATCATTGGCTTGAACCAGCAACAAATGGTTTGGGCCTTAGGTTCCGCCTCTGCGCAGGCCGGTGGTCTTGTGGAAAATTTGGGCTACATGTCTAAAAGTATGGGCGTTGGAAATGCTGCACGCAACGGCTTGCTTTCAGCTTTGCTTGCCAAAGAGGGCTTCGATGGCCCACCTCGTCCTCTTGAAGGGGAACGCGGTTTCCTACATGTAACCGGTGAAAATCCGGACTATGCAGAAATCACCCAAGGCCTCGGTGAACGCTGGGAACTATTTGCAAATACCTACAAACCTTATCCATGCGGTGTGGTGTTAAACCCGGTGATTGAGGCCTGTTTGAACCTTCAGACGCAGGCCGGATTTATGATTGACGAGATTGAAAAAATTACAGTTGCCGGGCATTCATTATTGAGCGAACGGGCCGATAGACCGACCGTCGCAAGTGGTCGTGAATCTCAGGTAAGTGCGCAACATGCGGTGGCGGTATCCATATTGTTTGGCAAAGCTGGCATCGATCAGTTTAGCGATCAGGCAATTGCCAACCCTGCCGTTTCAAACATTGCCGCCAAGGTTCAAATCACAAAAGACCCATCAATTCCGATTGAGGGCATAGATGTGAAAATACGTCTTAAGTCCGGAAAAATCATTTCGGAAACCATCAGTGCCTCAAAGGACTGCGCCGCCAACCCATTGACGGATCGCGATTTAGAAAACAAACTTACAGAACTAACCGCTCAGAGAAGCGGGTGTGACGACCCCAAACGGCTCATTGATGCTGTTTGGGCAATAGACAGCGTGGAGGATATGAGCGCTCTGCTCGTATTAGCTGTACCAACGCCCTAACGGGACAATATTTTGAACAATAAAAGGGAGAGAGATTATGTTCAAATCAAAGAAAATACTGGTGGCAGCCTTTGCTACCGCAGCAATGGCTCTTGGCCTGCAATCAGCAACTGCTGAAATTCAGGAATATAAATTTGATGTTGTTGGCACTTGGGGAAATCTTGAAAACTACAAGGAATTTGAACATAAATTCTGGACTGAAATTCTGCCAAAAGCTTCTGGCGGAAAACTGACTTCCAATACCAGACCATATACAGAACTCGGCCTAAAAGGCTTCGAAGTTATGTCCGGCCTCAAAAAAGGTGCCTATGACGCAGTGCATGCGCTCACATCTTATAGCGCCAAAGCAAGCCCGGCCCTAGAAGGTATCGATCTGGCTGGTGTCATTCAGGATTTCGATACTTACCGCAAAGCAGTGAACGCATATCGCGGCGTTATCGCTCGTGAAGTTGCTGAAAAATATAACGGCAAGGTTCTCAATATATATCCGTTCCCAAGCCAGCAGCTTTGGTGCAATCTTGGTGATCGTTCAAATAAGAACGTCTCTTTGAAAGATCTCAAGGGTAAGAAAATCCGCACCTATAGCCGTACCCTTGGTGACTTCATCGAAGGTCTTGGTGCAAGCGCTGTAACAATCTCCTTCGCGGAAGTTGTACCAGCATTGCAAAAAGGCGTTGTTGATTGCGGCATCACCGGCACCATGCCAGCCTATAACGCCAAATGGTGGCAGGTTGTGACCCACAATATCCGCGTTCGCGTGGGTTATGCAGCAACCTTTACTGCAATGAACATGGATACCTGGAATAGCCTGAACAAGGAAACTCAGGATCTGATTTCATCAGAGGCCATGAAACTTGAGGATGATCTTTGGGTATATCTAAAAACCCTCGATCAAATCGGCATGGATTGTAACGCTCAAGGTCCCTGCGACAAAGGGGAAGTCGGCAATATGACGGCAATCATCCCTTCATCGGAAGACCAAAAAATGCTCGAAGACATCGCCATTAATGTTGTGGTGAAGCGTTGGGCAAAACGCTGTGGTGCTGCTTGCGTTGCCGAGTGGAACGACACAATCGGTAAAGCCATCGGCGTTACCGCATCCGCTGAATAGCCCTTTATGGCTTGATAAAAACTTCCGGGTCCCAGCCACAGCCTTAACCAGCGGTTGGGAACCGGATACTTTCCTCAAGATTTTAGGGCGGGTTTTCAATGTTGGATAAAATTCACAGCCATTTGCTTAGTATTTCCCGTGTCGCCGTTTGGGTTGGCGGGGGCGCGCTTTTACTATCCGCGTTCATGGTGACGCTGGATGTCATTTCGCGAAAAATATTCGGTTACACCATTAGTGGTTCTGATGAAATTACGGGCTATGTGTTCGCCGCCAGCACCACATGGGCCTATGCCTATTGTTTGTTTACACGTTCCAATATTCGCATCGATGCGCTCTATAATCTTCTCAACCTCAAGACCAAAGCGCTGCTTGATATGCTGGGTCTGTTCTGCCTGCTCTATTACATTTATCTGTTGACCACCAATGCGTGGGGGATGTTTCTGGAGAATTGGCAATACAATTCTTCCGCCCAAACCACGTTGGCAATCCCCTTGTGGATTCCCCAAATTTTCTGGATTACTGGCCTGGCTTTTTTCCTTCTTTGCCTCGCTTTTTTGAGCGTTTATTCGATAATTTGTCTGACCCGGCGTGACTGGCGGACCATCAATGCCATTGCCGGTGTGCGCACCATTGAACAAGAAATCAGCGATGAAACCCATATTTAAATCAATGTATATTTTACAATCAACGGATACACCCCGATGCCCTTAATCATTCTTACAATGCTGCTTGCTCTTATCGCATCCGCAGTGCCGGTTGCGTCGGTGTTGGGAATATTAAGCCTGGCCCTCGACGAAATATTCACCCGTGGACGCCGCTCATTAATGTTGGGTGATTTCGTTTGGGAACAAAGCATCGAATATATTCTGGTTGCTATCCCGATGTTCATTTTACTGGGCGAAATCATGCTTCGTTCGGGTATGGCGCAGCGCATGTATAACGCTGTGGCCCAGTGGTTGTCATGGTTGCCGGGTGGGTTGATGCACGCCAATATCGGCTCGTCTGCAATCTTCGCCGCGACCTCCGGTTCCAGCGTTGCAACTGCCGCAACAATCGGTTGTGTTGCTTATCCAGAAATTGAAAAACGTGGGTATAATGAGCGCTTGTTTCTAGGCTCGCTTGCCGCTGGTGGCACGCTGGGAATTCTCATTCCGCCTTCGATCAATTTGATTATTTACGGCCTGTTGACGGATTCATCCGTGCCGGAGCTTTATCTCGCAGGCATCTTTCCCGGTCTCATTCTTGCTGTTTTATTCATGGCAATGATCGTCATTGCGGTTCTTCGAAAACCCGAATGGGGCGGAGAAAAAATGGAAAGCAACTGGGCTGAGCGCTTTCGGGTATTGCCTGACTTATTGCCACCGATGTTGCTTTTTCTTGTGGTCGTTGGATCAATCTATGCAGGTGTGGCCACCCCTACGGAAGCCGCCTCCATCGGTGTGATTTTCTCATTGATGATTGCTGCGTGGAACAGGGCGCTGTCGGTAAAAATGTTGCTGGAAGCTTTTGAGGGCACCATGCGTTCGAGCGCGACCATCATGCTGATTATTCTGGCCGCAGTATTTTTAAATTTTGTTCTGGGCTTCATGGGCGTGACCCAGGCATTGCTCGGAGCAATTGAAGATCTCGGTTGGACGCCAATGCAGACCATGCTTGCCATCATTGGGTTTTATCTGATCCTCGGCATGTTCATGGAAACCCTGTCGATGATGTTGACCACCATTCCTGTTGTTTTTCCAATTGTTGTCCATATGGGTTTCGACCCGATCTGGTTCGGCATCATGATCACTGTTCTGATGGAAGCGGCCCTGATTACGCCGCCGATTGGTATCAATTTATACGTGGTGCACGGTGTTAGAACGCGCGGCGGTAAATTCAACGACATGAGCATCGGCGTAATTCCATTCCTGATCGCCATGCTGTTGCTAATCGCGCTTTTATTGGCAGTTCCTGACGTTGCGATCTGGTTGCCAAACCAGTTCTATTGATCTGATGTAATCAATCTTGGCTAAGGAAATTACCAACTAATTCTGAATTGGATGCGGCGCGTGGGCTAAGCGTCAGCATTCCCTTTTTTTAATTTTAGACCCAAAAACTGGAGATGACTATGAGCAAAGAAACATTTGATCGCGGATTTGAAATTCGCAAAAAAGTGCTGGGTGCCGAATTCGTAGAGGCCTCATTTGCCGCCGCTGACGATTTCAGTAAGCCTATGCAAGAACTGGTTACTGAATATTGCTGGGGTGCCGTTTGGGGCCGTGAAGAACTACCTCATAAAACCCGCTCGATGTTAAACTTGGCAATGATTGCAACGCTCAACCGCCCGCACGAACTTAAAATGCACATTAAGGGCGCGCTTAAAAACGGCGTGACCAAAAATGAGATACGCGAAATCTTCATGCAGGTCGCGATTTATGCAGGCGTTCCTGCAGGCGTAGATTCTTTCCGCATCGCAAAAGCAGCATTTGAAGAATTAGACGCTGCCTAATCGGAACCGACGGTTTCAAATTTAAATAGAGATGGCACGCAATTAATTGCGTGCCATCATCAGTCCCGCCTATTCAACAATCGGAAGCGTTGTAACCGAATAGTTTAGCTGGATTTTCCTACCCAGAACCGGGTCTTCCAATTCCATTCTATATCGCGAGGCTGGCCGCACGCCGCCAATCGCACCAAAAGTACCGCACAGCATGGCGGCGTTATCACCAAACCCGCAATTACTGGTGAGTTCGGACAGAGGCCTAATATTGGAAAGCTCCCCTTCCTGATAAACCACCCACTCGTCAT
>JAESSK010000331.1 GCA_016764155.1 Rhizobiaceae bacterium | reverse complement strand
GCAGCAAGGCCACCGAAGGTTTTCTGCAATCAAAACCGGAAACTGCCTATCCGGCGGGCCAGACTTTGGCCAGAAACATCTTGCAAAATGATGGCAATGGAGTCCTCTATCCTTCAAGCAGATATAAAGATGGTCATTGTCTTGCGGCCTTCCGACCTCACATTATTCAAAACATCAGGCATGGGGATCTATGGCAATTTGAATGGAGTGGCACGCCGGAGCCGGTGATTAGACCAATATAGACAAATCGGGGAATTTCAATGTTTAAAAATATGGAAACACCGCGCCTTATCCTTGACCGTGGGCGTCTTGAGAAAAATTCCCGGCTGTTTATGGACCGCGCAAAAGAGCTGGGTGTGAAACTGCGGCCTCATCTAAAAACGCCGAAAAGTGTTGAAGTTGGCAAGATTGCCAAAGATGGCGACATGACCGGCATTACGGTTTCGACGCTGAAAGAAGCCGAATATTTTGCTGATAATGGCTTTTCAGATATCTTGCTTGCGGCAGCGATCACGCCGAATAAATTTGCGCGGGTGAAGAGAATTTTCGAGGCCAGCGGCCAACAAATCATCCTTGCAACCGATAGTCTTTGGGTCGCCAATCAAGCGGTTTCATATGCAGAAAAAAACGGTTGTGATCTGGCATTCGTGATTGAAGTGGATTGCGGAGAACATCGTAGCGGCCTGCCCTTTGACAGCGCAGAATTAATCGAGATTGCCAAAGTTTTAAGCGCTGGCAATCGCACCCATTTCAAAGGGATCATGACCCATGGTGGACATTCATATTTAGCAAGCGACCGCAGCGCAGTGGCAAAAGTTGCGGAGGCAGAACGATACGCTGCGACCAGTGCAGCCAAACGATTATCCAAAGTTGGAATTGATTGCAAAATCGTCAGTGTCGGCTCCAGCCCGACTTGTCTTTGGGCGGAACATTTGGACGGTGTCAGCGAGGTTCGCGCCGGTGTTTATTTGTTCTGGGACCTGATGCAAGTTGGCTTAAAAGTATGCGCAATGGATGACATTGCCATGAGCGTTCTTGCTACCGTGATCGGTCATAATCGCGCGGCAAAAACCATTGTTATTGATGCCGGTGCATTGGCGATGTCGAAGGATATCGGCGCCAACAGAAATCTGCCTGATGCCCAATATGGCTACGTTTGTGATGCCACAACTCTGGAGCGTATTGGAACTCTATCCATCAACGCGGTTTATCAGGAACATGGCATTATTCAGGTTGAAGATGACATTATGTATGACCGCCTGCCAGTTGGTTCAATGGTGCGAATTTTGCCCAACCACTGCTGCCTCACCGCATCCCCTTATGGCAATTACACGGTCATTGAAGGTGATAAAGTGATAGGTGAATGGGGTAGATTTGGCGGCTGGTAAAACCCAATAGTTTGAATCACTTACCAGCCCTTACTCCCGGATTGAATCAATAAGGAAGCCCGACGTAATTTTCAGCCATGGCTTTTTGTGAAGCCTCATTATCTTGCAGGAATTCAAGATCGGCGCGCTGCATTTTAAGATCAAATGGGCTTTGATCGGGATAGCGATGCAACAGGTTTGTCATCCACCAGGAAAAGCGCTCGGCCTTCCAAATTCGTGACAATGCTTTTTCGGAATAATTGTCCAATCCGTTGGCATCTTTGTCAGCATAAAACTGCACCAAACCATGATAGAGATAATGAATATCCGAGGCCGCGGTGTTCAAACCTTTTGCGCCGGTTGGCGGCACGATGTGAGCTGCATCGCCGCACAAAAATAGGCGGCCCCAGCGCATCGGTTCGGTAACGAAAGAGCGCAATGGTGCGATGGATTTTTCAATCGATGGACCGGTAACGAGGTTCTCGGCAGCCTCTTCAGGAATGCGCCGTTTAAGCTCTTTCCAAAACGCTTCATCGGACCAGTCGTCAGGACTATCTGAAAGTGAGCACTGGATATAATAACGGCTGAGATTTGCGTTTCGCATGGAGCAAAGTGCGAAGCCATTATCGGAATTTGAGTAAATCAATTCGTGACTGACCGGCGGCGTTTCAGACAAAACTCCGAGCCATCCAAAAGGAAAGACTTTTTCATAATCGCGGCGCACAGAAGTTGGAATTGTCTGGCGCGAAACGCCGTGAAAACCATCACAACCGGCCACATAATCGCAATCGATCCGATGTTCTACCCCATCGACCTTATAGGTCACATTGGGGGCGTTTGTATCCGCGTCATTGATGGAAACATTCTCGACGTTGAAAACCAAATTTCCGTTGGCAGCTTCGCGTGCATCATAAAGATCGCGGGTCACTTCCGTCTGGCCATAAACGATGACCGGTGTATTGGTGTGTTTGGTGAAATCGATACGGAATTGTTGATCGCTATAGGCAATCACCGCGCCATCATGGACAAAGCCATCCTTATCCATTCGCTCGGCCACACCTGCCTCACGCATCAGTTCGACGAAACCTTTTTCCAGCACACCGGCACGAATTCTGCCAAGCACATATTCGCGGGTTTTTCGCTCCAATACGATGGTGTCGATGCCTTTGAGATGTAAAAGCTGTGACAATAGAAGGCCGGAAGGACCTCCGCCAATGATGCACACTTGGGTTCGCACGGTATTCCCCTTTAGTTTCCAAACCAGGATATTGGCCAGCATATTTGGCCGGGATATTTGGTCGGCAATTTCAATGATTACATCATGATAGCGGCATCAGTCTCATCCAATCAAGTGTGGCAAATTATTTAAGTTGCACTGCACAAAAATAGATCGGTGGATGAAGGGTGGGCCATGGTGATCTACGCAAGAAGGCGCTGTACGCGGTGAGAGCCGGACAACTACCGGGAGAATGGGTGAATGGTATTTTTTCAGGTGAATTGAACACCTGCCCACCCAATTACGATAACTTCCGGCGGATCAATCCTAATGGCAAATATACCTACATCGGCCCATCGCCCCACTTTGGTTGATGACGCTATTTTCCAAATCAATGATTCTAATTTTTTGGGTAAGTATATGGAATATAACCTGAAAAGTGTTTTCCAACCGATTTACAAAATCCATGACCGCCAAGCCGAATTGGTCGGATATGAGGCGCTTATACGGGTCTTTGATAGCGAAAAAAATGTCATACCACCTGATTTTTTCGCCAGCGTACAACCAGAAGACAGGTTTTTTGTCGATTGGCTTTGTCGTACGATTCATCTGCAAAATTTTGCCGCGGGCAATCACAGTGGCAAACAGATTTTCGTAAATCTAACCCCTACCAGCTTTAAGAGTTTCGCAGAATCTGATCCAGAAGTTGCAATATTTGCCGATAAAATATCGGAACTTGGTCTTCATCCATCGCAAGTGGTTTGCGAGATAACGGAACACCCGGTGGATAGTCTGGAATTGCTAACGGTAATATCCAAACGCTTTCAAGAATCAGGAATTCGCATCGCAATCGATGACTTTGGTGTCGGGCATTCGAATTTAGAGCGTGTGAACGCCCTTCAAGCGGATATCGTCAAGCTTGATCGCCTCTGGTGTCTTGAAATGCGGCAGACATTGGCAACCGATCAACTGGCACGCGATATGATTTCGCAGTTCAGTCAAATGGGCATCGATATCGTCTATGAAGGGGTTGAAACCGAGGCCGATATCGCCTTTGCGATGGATACTCCAATTGGCTATCTGCAAGGGTTCTACCTTGGGCGGCCTGAGGCAAATACCAATGCTGCCGAGGTGATTAGCCTCGACCACATTCCGCAAATGGCCCGACAATTGAGCGCTTAGAAGCCGCAGGCTTTCCGCAAGATTGAGGCTGCGTCCTGTTCCAATTGATCGCCCACCCACGCTATAAACTGGTCCGGGGGTAATCCCCCCTGAAATTAAAGGTGTTTAAAAGTAGAATTT
>JAESSK010000330.1 GCA_016764155.1 Rhizobiaceae bacterium | reverse complement strand
GACACAATCAAACTGGCACCGGTCGCCGCCACGTCTTTCACGTCGCCAGTAGTCAACACCGTACCAGCGCCAAATTTTGCCACATCGCCAAATGCCTCCACCAGCATCTCAATGCTTTTGAGCGGTTGCGGCGAATTTAGAGGCACTTCAATTTGTGTAATTCCAGCGTCAATCAAAGCCTCCCCAATGGCCAGCGCATCTTTGGCTTCCAGCCCTCGTAAAATAGCAATCAAATTACGGCTCATGTGATTTCCTTTAAAATAATTTTGTCGCGGGCAGCTTTTAACCCTGCAAGAGTCAATGCTTCCCCGTCGAGAATGATCGGATCGGCCCCTTGTGATAGCAAAGCCTGCTGATAAATTTTAGCCAGCGCATCAGACCCGATAATCGCTGCTTTCTGTCCCGACCAATCCTCACGCGTTGCATTAAATTCCAACCCAAGAAGCAATGCGGATAATCGGGAGCGCGCCGCCTGCGGAGAAAGATCACCAATCAACGCCTCGGCACGAACAGAAAACAAATGGGCTGTAATCTTGTCTGGTTCGCCAAGGGCTGCAGCAAATGCCCGCAAAAATTCCGCCTCATCCCAACCTTCACTGGCAGTCGTATGCCGCAGAACAGATTTATCAGCTAAAAGGGAGAACATCTCACCAGTCAAATGAGTGGCAAAATGAACAATTTTTCCGCTTTCGATCCGCACCCATTTCGTATGGGTTCCGGGCGCGCAAACCACGCCTTCAAAATCGGGATCATCGGCAAGCAAACCGGCAATCTGCGTTTCCTCCCCGCGCATCACATCAGCAGGGTTATCCTGTTGCAGGCCAGCAATAATATGAACGCGCATCCGCTCATTCAGCGCGGAAAAGTGAATGGTATTTTCTTCTGCAAATGGCGCACAAGGCACTTTGCCGTAGGCCGCCTCAACCCAGCCCTGCCGGGCACCGACCATGCCACAGGCAATCACATCAATCACGCGGTCATCAGGCAGCCAAGAGGTCACCAGTTCCAGCAATGCAGGTTCAAAGGCATCAGGCGTCAAACCACCCATGCCCTTATCGGAAGTCGCCTGCGATAAAACTTCGCCACCCGCTCCAATTGCCCAAACACGCATATTGGTCGTGCCCCAGTCAACGGCGATCCAGTCTGGCTTCATAGTTATGGCTTTCAGGCTTTGCATGACCGGCGGTGGCCACCTACTTTTTACCCCAATCCAATGGTAAGGCAACACTGTTTGCTGCATATAATATTCGTTAGGTCATGAACCCACTTTATCAATACAGGGAATGTTCAAATGCTTGGAAAATCGCTTTGTACTTTTATTGTTGCTCTGACAGCTTTTTCCGCACCCGCCTCCGCCGAGGATTACACCAATTTACTCGACGCGATTAAATTGCCGCCCGGTTTTAAAATTTCAATCTTCGCTGAAGTCACCGCCCCGCGTCAGATCGAAATCGATGAAACCAGCGGTGTCATTTTCATCGGTTCACGTCACGGCCACGTGGTGTCCCTACGCGATACCAACGGTGATGGCGCAGCCGATGAAAATATATTGCGGGCCAATGGCCTCAACGCCCCAAATGGCGTGACCATAAAAAATTCCACCCTCTATGTCGGCCTGCAAGATCAAATTGCCATCTGGCCAGAGAAAGTCGGCAGAAACACAAAAAGCCCGATCGAGCTTCTCGAAACGATCAATAGCGACCTGCATAATAATAGCTGGCACGGTATGCGCTTCATTAATTTTGGCCCGGATAACAAGCTCTACGTCACTCTCGGTTCGCCCTGCAATATCTGCGAGCAAACCGACAATACCGGCAAGATCATCCGCATGGATGCCGATGGTTCGAACTGGGAGGTCGTTGCTGATGGCGTAAGAAATTCCGTCGGCTTTGACTGGCATCCAACAACCGGAGAATTATGGTTCACCGATAATGGTGCAGACCGCATGGGCGACGATATCCCGCCGGATGAATTAAACCGCGTGACGAAGATGGGGCAACATTTTGGCTTTCCGTATTTCGGCGGCAAATCCACCAAACTCACCGGCTACGAGAATAAATCCCCGCCCATGAAAGTCACACCTCCAGCAATCGAATTTCAGGCCCATACCGCCAATCTCGGCATCGAGTTCTATGATGGCACGATGTTCCCTGATGAATATAGAGGTGATGCATTCGTTGCCCAGCACGGTTCATGGAACCGCTCCGAGCCGGTCGGTTACCGCATCACGCGCATTCGTTTTGATAAGGATGGCAACGCCATAGGCAAAGAAGTATTCGCCGATGGATGGTTGCAAAACGGAAAGAAGCTAGGCCGCCCCGTTGATCCTGAAGAACTGCCCGATGGATCACTGCTGGTATCAGACAACCATGCCAACGTGATCTACCGGATAAGTTATGCAAACTAAGCTAGCAAAGCACAGCGCGACCATCAAAGATGCTAACGTTCAAAACGGCAAAGAGCCGCTCGGCGTTAGCGCCGCGCATGCGAAGGCCCGAGCGTCATGTCGAAGACATGCAAAAGGAATGTTGAGGATACGCCGTGAGCCAAGAATGCAACTAGCAGTAGCGCTCAGCACCAATCAATTGAACATCTGAATACCGATCCCCATGGGCCCAACCAATCGGCAGGATTTTTTCAATCTTCGCCAGATCATCAGCACTCAATTTAAGAGCGGCACCATCCACATCTTCGCGCAGATGCTTAGCCGTGCGAGTGCCCGGAATTGGGATCATAAAATCACCCTGAGCCAACACCCACGCCATCGCCAGTGATGCTGTTGTGGTTCCCATATCCGCCGCCATTTTCTGGAATGGCACAAGCGCTTTCACATTGGCACTGAAATTCGGCTCCTGAAAACGCGGTGAGTTCTTACGGAAATCCGTATCACCAATTTTGGACATATCAGGCGTTTTATCGGCAAACATACCACGTCCCAAAGGTGAGAACGGGATGAATGCCACCCCCAATTCTTCGCAGGTCTGAATTACCCCAAGTTCCGGCACCCGCGTCCAAAGTGAATATTCACTCTGCACCGCCATAACGGGATGCACCGCATAGGCACGTCGCAATGAGG
>JAESSK010000329.1 GCA_016764155.1 Rhizobiaceae bacterium | reverse complement strand
TAGCAAGCTTGAAAAAGCGGGTGCAAAAATTGATCGCGCCCCAATGCCGGAAGTGGATGAAGTGCTGGAGCTGGCGAAATATCTCTTCACGTTTGAAGCGTATCGCGAATGGGGCACTGAAATTGAAGCCAATCCAGATGCGATGTTTGAACCGGTAAAAATGCGGTTCATGGGCGGAAAATCCGTGACGAAGGATGAGTATGAGACTGCACAGCAAAAGATGATGGAAATCCGTGGCAGGTATGATGCTCGTGCATCGGGTTTTGATGCAGTTCTTGCGCCGACCACAGCGAACGGGCCTCCGGTTACGCAAAAACTGCTGGCGGATATTGATTATTTTTGGGATGCAAATTTGCTGGCCTTGCGCAATACGCGGATTGGAAATTTGCTGGGTCTTTGCGGGCTGACATTGCCGACCACCACGGACACGGCCGGGATTATGCTGCTGGGTAAACCAAACTCTGACGAGCGATTGCTGCAAATTGGTTTGGCTTGTGAGGGCATTGTAGCGGCGTAACTATTTTTGCGGTTTGCCAGCAATATAGGTTTGTTTGATGGCGCGATCATCGCCCATGATCATCAATGCGAAAAGCACGTCATGGATGGATTGGGAGAGCGCGTGACGCTCTTTCATGATTGGCGTTGCTTGCGGGTCGAGCACGATAATATCGGCATAAGAACCGGTATTGAGCGTGCCCAATTGCTTGTCCAAACCCAGCACCCGTGCGTTGCCGAGTGTTGATCCGTAGAACGCATCAAAGGCGCTGATACGCTCGCCTGCCAGTTGTGAAACAATATAGGCGTCGCGCATGGTTTCCAACATGGAATAACTGGTGCCGCCGCCAATATCGGAGCCAAATGCGATCTTCACATTGGCTTTGTGAGTGGCCTGATATTTAAACAGGCCAGAACCGAGAAAATTGTTTGAAGTCGGACAATGGGCAATGGCTGAGCCGCTTTCAGAAAGGCGGGCAAGTTCGCGTTCGCTCAAATGAATGCCATGGGCGAAGAGGGCTTTTTCACCCAGCAATCCGACCTGATCATAGACATCGGTATAGTCTTTCGCGTCCGGGAAGTCCTTTGCCACGCTGGCGATTTCGGCGTGATTTTCCGATAAATGCGTTTGCATCCATGTGTCGGGATGTTCCTTGAACAATGCACCCGCTGCCTCAAGTTGTGCTGGGGTGGAGGTCACTGCGAAACGGGGAGAAACGGCATAGCCAAGGCGGCCTTTATTTGCCCATTTTGCTATTAGTGCTTTGGAATCGTCATAAGCACTCGTGGCTGTATCCATCAGGCCTTTTGGTGCGTTTCTGTCCATCATGGTCTTGCCGGATATCAGCGCCATATTGCGCTTTTCGGCTTCACTGAACAACGCATCGAGAGCAACTGGATGGATGGTTGAAAAGGCGAGGCACGAGGTGGTGCCATTGCGGGCAAGTTCATCGAGAAAGAATGTTGCGGCAGCGGCGGCGATCTCTTCGTCGCCATAGCGTTGCTCCTCGATGAAGGTGTATCGGTTGAGCCAGTCGAGCAGGTCTTTTCCGAAGGCTGCAATCATCCGGTATTGGGGGAAATGCAAATGGGCATCAATGAAACCCGGCATGATCAGGCAATCGGGGTAACTTTCGACCGGGAGAGATTTATATTCTGCGGGGAGATCGACTGAATTTCCACGCCAAAGGATGCGCCCCTCATTCATCACCAATGCTCCTTTGGTGATGTGTGTGTAGGGTTCTTCTTCACCAAGGTTTGGGTCGGAGGTGAATTCCAGTAATTGACCACTTATAATTTGCATAAATATCCACTCGCAATATCGAATATGCGTTGCGTTCGATTTGGTTTAGTTTAACTTGTGTTGCAAATATATGCACACATTTTCTGGAGAGAAATATGAAGACTAGAGCAGCCGTTGCTTTTGAAGCTGGTAAACCATTGGAAATTTGTGAGGTTGATCTGGAAGGTCCTCGCGCAGGCGAAGTGCTGGTAGAAATTAAAGCCACCGGCATTTGCCATACAGATGAATTCACCAAATCCGGCGCTGATCCAGAAGGCATTTTCCCGGTTATTCTGGGCCATGAAGGTGCCGGTGTGGTGATGGAAGTTGGTGCTGGTGTTACGTCTTTGAAAGTTGGCGATCACGTCATTCCGCTTTATACGCCAGAGTGCCGTGAGTGTGACTATTGCCTCAATCCAAAAACCAATTTGTGCCAGTCGATCCGCACCACCCAAGGGGCTGGATTGATGCCCGATGGGACTAGCCGGTTCTCTATCAATGGTAAGCCGATCTTCCATTATATGGGAACTTCGACCTTCGCCAATCACACGGTTGTGCCAGAGATTGCACTGGCTAAGGTCAATCCTGCCGCTCCTTTTGATAAGATTTGCTATATCGGTTGCGGCGTTACTACCGGCATTGGTGCGGTTATCAATACGGCCAAGGTTGAGGTTGGTTCGAACGTTGTTGTCTTCGGTCTCGGTGGTATCGGGCTGAATGTTATTCAGGGTGCTAAGCTTGCCGGTGCCAATATGATTGTCGGGGTGGATATGAACCCGGATAAAAAAGAGTGGGGCGAGAAATTCGGCATGACCCATTTCGTCAATCCAAAAGAAGTTGGTGAAGATGATCTGGTCAATCACATCGTGGAACTCACGGGCGGTGGCGCTGATTATTCCTTCGAGTGCATTGGTAATGTGAAGGTCATGCGTGCAGCGCTTGAGTGCACCCATAAAGGGTGGGGCGAATCCATCATCATCGGTGTTGCCGGTGCCGGACAGGAAATCTCGACACGGCCATTCCAATTGGTGACCGGTCGTACGTGGCGCGGCTCTGCTTTTGGTGGTGCACGTGGTCGCACCGACGTGCCGAAAATCGTTGATTGGTATATGGAAGGCAAAATCCAGATCGATCCAATGATTACGCATATTCTCAAACTGGAAGACATCAATAAAGGCTTTGATATGATGCATTCCGGCGAGAGTATTCGTAGCGTTGTGGTGTTTTAAGCCATCACTGATTCTGTAATATATATCGATGCTGATGCCTGCCCGGTGAAGGATGAAACTTTCCGGGTGGCGGGGCGTTATGGTTTGAAAACCCTCGTTGTTTCCAATGGGGGCATGCGGCCTTCGCGTGATCCGATGATCGAGACTGTGGTAGTGGCGGCTGGTGCCGATATTGCCGACGATTGGATTGCAGAGCGTTGCGGCGAAGGGGATGTGGTGATTACTGCCGATATTCCTTTGGCCAAGCGCTGCATTGATGCGGGCGCAGAGGTGCTGGGCCCAACCGGAAAACTGTTTTCGAAAGAAAATATCGGCATGGCTTTGGCTGTGCGTGATCTCAACCAGCAATTACGCGAGAGCGGCGAGATTAAGGGCTATAACGCGCCTTTTTCTCGAAAGGACCGCTCGGATTTTCTTAATGTACTCGACCGGTTGGTCAGTAAACTTGTCAGATAAATAAAGGCGACTGATATGAAAACCATCTCCACTGCGAAATCTCACGGGGGCATTCAGGGCGTTTATTCCCACGCTTCCAC
>JAESSK010000328.1 GCA_016764155.1 Rhizobiaceae bacterium | reverse complement strand
TATTGCGTGTATTAGAAACCGGTCAATATGAAGTACTAGGCTCTAGTAATACGAAAATGGCTAATATTCGTTTAATTAGCGCGACTAATGCTAATTTAGGCCTTTGGTTTGGCTTTTGCTTTCGCCTTAGGCTTGGCTTTGGCCTTAGCTTTAGGTTTTGCCTTGGCTTTCTTCTTTGCGGGGCCCTTGGCAATTTTAGCGGCAATCAGTTCAAGCGCTTCTTCCAACGTTACTGACATCGGGTCTTTATCCGGCTGCAAGGTCGCGTTGATTTTTGCATGATTGACATATGGGCCAAATCGTCCGTCTTTAACGGTGATCGGGCCACCGAGATCTGGATGATCGCCCAATTGTTTCAACGATTGAGCACCGCGTCTGTTGCCGCCACTGGCAGCTTTTTCTGCAATCACAGTCACTGCGCGGTTAAGCCCGACGGTGAAGACCTCATCCACACTATCAAGATTGGCATAAGCACCATCATGCAGCACGAAGGGACCGTAGCGGCCAATGCCGGCTTTGATCATCTTCTTTGTTTCAGGGTGTTCACCCACATCGCGAGGTAGCGCAAGTAGGCTCAGGGCCTTTTCAAAATCGACTTCCAGTGGTTCCCAACCTTTTGGAATACTGGCACGCTTGGCACCTTTTTCTGCACCACGTTGCACGTAAGGACCGAAACGACCCGTGCGCAGGGTGACTTCCTCATCGCTCTCAGGGTCGTTGCCGAGAAGCTTTGGTTCACCTGCAAGGGCTTCTGCTGCAGCATCCTTGTCGCTTTGACCAAGCTGGCGGGTAAAGGCACATTCTGGATAGTTGGAACAACCAACAAAGGCACCGTAACGCCCAACTTTCAGGCTCAACTGGCCTTCGCTACATTTAGGGCAACCGCGTGGGTCTGATCCATCTTCCTTCGGTGGGAAGGCTAGGGGAGCCAGTTCTTCGTTCAAACGGTCGAGAACTTCGGTAACCCGAACATCCTTGATTTCTTCAACGCTGCCATGGAACTTCGTCCAGAAATCACGCAGCACGTCTTTCCACTGCAATTCACCGGCTGAGATTTTATCGAGCTGTTGCTCCATTTCCGCGGTGAAATCATATTCCACGTAGCGCCCAAAGAAGCTTTCCAAAAAGCTCGTTACCACGCGCCCTTTTGAATCAGGCGTGAAACGTTTCTTCTCAAGGACCACATATTCGCGATCCTGCAGGGTAGAAAGGGTCGATGCAAAAGTTGAAGGACGACCAATGCCCAATTCTTCCATACGTTTGATGAGGGAAGCCTCAGAATAACGCGGTGGCGGCTCAGTGAAGTGCTGATTGGCTTCAATCTTATCCTTGGAAACATCTTCACCCTCGGTGAGAAGAGGCAGACGTTTGTCTTCTTCATCATCGGAAATAGATTTTGCTTCTTCATAGGCTTTCATAAAGCCATCAAAACGAACCACGGAACCATTTGCACGAAGGGTTGCTTTCTCGGAGCCTTTGGTCGCGATAATATCAACACTGGTGCGTTCAATAATCGCCGTTTCCATCTGGCTGGAAATGGTACGCTTCCAAATCAAATCATAAAGTCTGCGCTGGTCTTCGTTCAGATATGGCGCCATTGCTTCGGGTGTACGGCTAATATCGGTTGGGCGGATGGCCTCGTGCGCTTCTTGCGCGTTCTTGGCTTTGGAAGTGTAAAGGCGGGTTTTTTCGGGAACATACTCAGCGCCAAATTGCGATTTGATCTGATCACGAATGGAAGGGATGACTTCCGGTGTGATTTCAACACCATCGGTACGCATATAGGTTATGAGACCAACGGTCTCGCCGCCAATTTCCATACCTTCATAAAGCTTCTGCGCCACCTGCATTGTCACGCGGGCGGAAAAGCCAATCTTGCGGCTTGCATCCATTTGCAGAGTAGACGTGGTGAAAGGGGCATAAGGATTACGTTTGGTGGGTTTGGAGATCACATTGCCAACGGCAAGATTAGACGCGTCCAGCATGGTCTTGATTTTCATCGCCTCGGCTTCGGTGGCGATATCCTGACGACTGATCTTCTTGCCTTCGAACTCGGAGATGCGAGCTTCGAACTTTTGCGCAGAGCCATTGGCGAGCGATGCAATGATTGACCAATATTCAACCGGATTGAATGCTTCAATCTCAGCTTCTCGGTCGCAAATCAGTCGTAGCGCCACAGATTGCACACGGCCAGCAGAGCGGGCACCGGGCAATTTGCGCCACAAAACCGGCGAAAGCGTAAAGCCCACCAGATAATCAAGTGCGCGACGTGCAAGATATGCATCCACCAGCGGCATATCGATATCGCGTGGATTTTTCATCGCCTCCAGAATGGATTTCTTGGTGATCGCGTTAAACACAACTCGCTCAACCGGCATGTCCTTGATCAGCTTCTTGTCTTTAAGAATCTCCAGCACGTGCCAGGAGATTGCTTCACCTTCTCTATCAGGATCGGTCGCGAGAATGAGTTTATCTGCGCCCTTGACCAGTTTTTGGATATCGGTGATGCGCGTTTTGGCTTTTGCATCTATCTGCCAACTCATGGCAAAATCCTCATCCGGCAGCACCGAACCATCCTTAGGGGGCAAATCGCGCACATGTCCATACGAGGCAATGACTGTGTAATCACTGCCTAGATACTTATTAATGGTTTTCGCTTTGGCGGGCGATTCTACGATAACGACGTTATGGGTCATTCAAAATCCTGATGAAATCTAGAAGCTGGCGTATTCTTGAATAATGGAAATAAGATCAAATGGTAAATATGATCTCAACGACACATGAATTGGCGAGCCAAAACCCAATCGTCAACCCCAAAACTGCTACAGACACCATAAAAAGTGGAAATACAACTTAAAATAGAGGAAAACAAAAGTACAACCTATTGTATATTTTCCCCAAATATTCTAATCTTAATATTCCGGTGATTGGCGGCGACTGGAAAGATGTGGTGCAAGCAAACACGAGGTTTAAGCCCACAATATATTGGTTTGGGCTCAATTGTAATGTCAGTAGAAGATAATAGAGAAAATCAACAAACTGATGGCGCGGCGGATGCTGCGCCAACTGGCTTGCTTAAAGATTTAAATGTCGTAATCGATAATCTGGGTTTCATAGAAAACAATCTGCGCCAGTTGCAAGAACTCGCGCAGGGTGCAAAAGAGGCTTCGTTGAATTACTATTTGGAGATGGCAACACAAATAGCCGAGCAGCGTTTGAAAGAAGCGAAAATTCAAAAAAACTGGCTGGCCGGAGATTAGGCCAGAAATTAATCGAGTGATTAATAGCCAACAGCTTCCTAGATTTCCAGATCAATCCAAACCGGCACATGGTCTGACGGCTTTTCCCAATCACGGGTGAATTTATCGATATCTGCGCCCTTTAACATAGGAGCAGCTTCTGGCGACAGCAGCAAATGGTCAATGCGAATACCGTGGTTCTTAGGCCACGCCCCGCGCTGGAAATCCCAAAACGTATAGCTCGGTGAAGCGTCAGTCACGCTGCGGATTGATTCGGTCAGTCCGAGATTGAGCAAGCGCCGGAACGCATTTCTGCTTTCAGGCAAAAACAATGCGTCGCCTTCCCACGCTTTTGGATCATAACAATCTTCGGGCATCGGAATGACATTATAGTCGCCAGCCAGAACAAACGCTTCTTCATGCAGCAATTGTGCTGCGGTCCACTTTTCCAGTCGCGCCATCCAGTCGAGCTTATAAGGGAATTTATCGCTATCCACTGGGTTTCCATTGGGCAGATAGAGCGAAACCACCCGCAAAGATCGCCCTGATACAGAAAACGCCCCTTCAATAAAGCGCGCCTGAACGTCTGGCTCGTCGCTTTCGTTCAGCATGGGAAGCCCGCGATTCACCTCGTCAAAGGGCAATTTGGATAGAATCGCAACTCCGTTAAAGCTCTTTTGCCCGTGGGTTTCCACATTATAGCCCAGTGCTTCGATCTCGCTGCCCGGAAAATTTTCGTCGACAGATTTGATCTCCTGCAAACAGGCAATATCCGGCTCCGTCTGTTTTAACCATTCAATCAGATTGTCGTGCCGGGCCTTGATGCCGTTAATATTCCAGGTCGCTATTTTCATTTTCAAAGGGCCATGAGTTTTGTGATTCCGATCACCATTATTAGTCAGTTTTCAATCACAACGCACCCACAAAAACGAGGCAAACTGTGGATAGAAGTAACTGTGGCATTTTGTATAATTCCATTTTTGTCATAAACTTTAATTGCCTTTCTGCGAATCATGCAGCTTGCTGCCATTGAAAGGTGTTCCGCGAAATATCGGAATTAGCTTGGGAAACTTTCTCGTCACGAGAATCAGGGAGAATTAAAATGGGGCAGGATTCATCACTCGGCACAGCCGAGCAGTTAAGAGATCCAAATTATACACCACCAATGGCACAGGCGATCCCGCTGGGGATACAGCACGTACTGGCGATGTTCGTCAGTAATATTACGCCCGCCATTATCATTGCGTTTGCAGCAGGCTTCGGTTTCGGATCACCCGATGCCGGCACGTTGATTTATATGATCCAAATGTCGATGCTGTTTGCTGGCGTCGCCACCTTGTTTCAAACCATCGGCATGGGGCCTGTCGGTGCCAGATTGCCAATCGTCCAGGGAACAAGCTTTGCCTTTATCCCGATTATGATACCGCTGGTTGCGGGGCAGGGGACCGCAGCATTGGGCGCGCTCATGAGTGGCGTCATCCTCGGTGGCGTATTTCATTTCTTCATTGGGACCTTCATCGGCAAAATTCGTTTTGCCTTGCCACCATTGGTAACTGGCCTCATCGTATTGATGATTGGTCTGGCACTGGTAAAAGTCGGCATTCAATATGCTGCAGGCGGCGTGCCGGAAATAGGCAAGCCATCATTCGGTAGCCTGACCAACTGGACCATGGCCTTGGTCGTGATTGTGGTGACCTTGGGCATCAAGTTCTTCACCAAAGGCATCATGTCTGTTGGGGCCGTGCTGATCGGTATCATTGTCGGTTATATCGTTGCTTACTTCATGGGTGAGGTAAGTTTCGATGGAATAGGCAGAGCATCCGTATTTGTGGTGCCTGTACCGTTCAAATTCGGTTTTGAATTCTCCGCTGCTGCAGTGATTGGTTTTTGTTTCATGGCAATTGTCTCAGCAATCGAAACCGTGGGCGATGTTTCAGGCATCACCAAAGGCGGTGCCGGGCGCGAAGCAACCGATAAGGAAATCACAGGTGCTACCTATGCCGATGGTCTGGGTACCGCGATTGCAGGTATCTTTGGCGGTCTGCCAAATACCTCCTTCAGCCAGAACGTTGGCCTGATTTCCATGACCGGCGTCATGAGCCGCCATGTGGTGACCATCGGGGCAATCTTCCTGATCATCTGTGGCTTCCTGCCAAAAATTGGCGCAGCAATCATTAC
>JAESSK010000327.1 GCA_016764155.1 Rhizobiaceae bacterium | reverse complement strand
TGCAACCAAATGCTGCAAAAACACTGGGCCTGAATCCCCTGCCTAAACCAATGGCAAGGGTATAGAGAACGCCGGTTCCGGGAAGGAGAATAACGATCATCGACGTAATTAGAAATTCAATGCTCATGCTTTATCCCTCTCGCTCCGGCCTCCACAAGGGCGGCGCAGCTAGCGCCGGGCGGCTCTTCGCCCTTAATTCCCTCGCTCACGGCGTATCCTCGCTTTGCTCGGGCCTGCGCATGCGCGGCGCAGCTAGCGCCGGGCGGCTCTTCGCCGCCTTGGTGCCTTGCTTTAGATCGAGACTAGGGTCTCAGCCGAACTTGTCAATATCCTGATGGCGGGCCTTGATCTCGCGCACGGTTTTGGATGACGAGCGCATGACGATGGTATGGGTCTGAATTTCCTTCGGCGTGAAACGCACGCCCTGCAGCATGTTGCCATCGGTAACGCCGGTCGCTGCGAACATCACATCGCCACTGGCCATATCGGTCATATCATATTTGCGGTTTGGATCGTCAATGCCCATCTTTTTGGCACGTGCCACCTTCTCAGGTGTGTCGAGTATCAAGCGGCCCTGCATCTGACCACCGATACAACGAAGAGCTGCTGCAGCCAGCACGCCCTCGGGTGCGCCGCCAATACCAATATAGATATCGATGCCGGTATCGATCGGGTTTGTGGTGTGGATGATGCCAGCCACATCACCATCACCGATTAGGCGAATGGCAACGCCGGTGCCGCGCACTTCTTCGATCAGTTTTGCGTGGCGTGGGCGATCCATGATGCAGGCTGTCAGTTCATTGACTTTACAGCCCTTGGCTTTGGCCAAAGCTTCGAGGTTTTCTGTGGCTGATTTATCAAGATCAATCAGGCCATCGGGATACCCCGGACCAATGGCAATTTTATCCATATAAACGTCAGGAGCATAAAGCAGGCTGCCCCCTTCCGCGATAGCGATAACAGCCAATGAATTTGGCTCGTTCTTGGCGCAAATGGTTGTGCCTTCCAGCGGATCAAGCGCGATATCAACCTTTGGTCCCTGCTTGGTGCCAACTTCTTCGCCGATGAATAGCATTGGCGCTTCATCACGCTCGCCCTCACCGATAACCACACGGCCATCGATTGGAAGACGGTTAAGTTCGGCACGCATGGCATCAACGGCAACCTGATCGGCGGCCTTCTCATCACCTTGCCCGCGAAGACGAGCGGCGGCGACCGCTGCACTCTCGGTTACACGAACGAGTTCGAGGGTTAAAATTCGGTCCAGGCCGGTTGGGTCTTTTGCTTCAGTAGACATATTCGTCAATCTCCAATTTCAGCAAATGATATCTCTTAGATAATACAGATTTGCAACGGGGCTTGCGGACCTAAATCCATTAGATCGTCAAACATTATAAAAATGCCCGACTTACACTCATTTTTCTATGCGGATCATCTGCGGATCGGCGGCCAGATGGCCGTCATTGCGGATATTCTCCAACGCTTCACGAATAGCTGATTCGGTTGTTGAATGGGTAATCAGGATAACGGTTTTTGCCGTATCGTCAGTGCCATTTGCGCTGGAAGCGTCGGCTTCCTTCTGCACAATGGATTCAAGCGAAATCTTGCTTTCGCCCATTCTGGTGGCAATGGCACCAAAGGCACCTGCTCTGTCATTAACGCTTAGACGGATGAAATAACCGCCCTCGTGCGAACGCATACGGGCACGCTTATAAGGTGCAAGTTTTGCAACCGGTGCACCAAAGGCTGGACCATGTTGATGGCCAGGACGTGATTTGGCGATATCGGCGATATCTCCGGCGACAGCAGATGCTGTGGCATCCCCTCCGGCACCGGGGCCGGACATGAGCAATTCGCCGACGATATCTGCGTCAATTCCAACGGCATTTGTAACGCCTGCAATTTGCGCGATGGGCGCATTGAGCGGCACCATGGTCGGGTGAACGCGTTGCTCGATACCACTATCGGTTTTCAGCGCAACACCTAACAGTTTAATCCGGTAACCGAGGCTCTTTGCCGCTTCGATATCGGCAGTGGTAATTGAGGTGATGCCCTCAATGTAAATTTCGTCTGGCGCAAGTTTGGTGCCAAAAGCAAGGCTGGCCAAAATCGCCAGTTTATGAGCTGTATCATTACCCTCAATATCGAAGGCCGGATCGGCTTCGGCATAACCAAGGCGCTGGGCATCGGCGAGACAATCCTCGAAGGAAATGCCCTCGTCTTCCATGCGGGTCAAAATGTAATTGCAAGTGCCGTTCAAAATGCCGTAAACGCGGGTTACATCATTACCTGTGAGGGATTCACGCATGGTTTTAACAATGGGAATGCCGCCAGCAACAGCTGCTTCGTAATTTAGCAAAACGCCACTGTTTTCAGCTACTTCTGCTAATTCTATGCCGTGATAGGCCAACATTGCTTTATTGGCTGTCACCACGTGCTTGCCTGCTTCAAGCGCCTTCTTGACGCTATCGAGTGCAGGGCCTTCAGTGCCACCGATCAGCTCAACGAAGACGTCGATATCTTCGCTTGCAGCCATTTCCACGGGATCATCAAACCACTTGGCAGAGGAAAAATCACAGCCCCTGTCGCGGCTACGGTTTCTAGCACTTACGGCGGTTACGGTAATTGCTCTGCCGCAACGTTCAGCGAGTGTTTCCGACTTATTTTGCAATAGATTGATCAGAGCTGAACCGACGGTTCCAAGCCCTGCAATACCCAAACGAAGGGGAGCATCCATTTTGAAATTACCTGTGTGTGTTTGAAGCTGACCTACCGATGGTCGGCGATAGAAATCACGTTGTGCAATGTTTCGTCAGCGCTGGCAAGGAAGCGTTTGATGTTTCTGGCGGCCTGACGGATGCGTTGCTCGTTTTCAACAATCGCGATGCGCACATGGTCGTCACCAAATTCGCCGAAACCAACGCCCGGGGAAACCGCCACATCTGATTTTTCGATCAGCAATTTGGAGAATTCCAGCGAGCCTAGGTGTTTGAATTTTTCCGGAATTGGTGCCCATGCAAACATGGTTGCCGGCGGCGAAGGAATATCCCAACCAGCGCGCCCGAAACTATCGACCAACGCATCGCGGCGACGCTGATAGATGGCGCGGACATCTTCAATTGCCTTATCCTGCGTATTCAATGCAAAAGCGGCGGCCACCTGAATTGGCGTGAAAGCACCGTAATCGAGATATGATTTGACCCTGGTGAGCGCGCCCACAAGGCGTTCATTACCGACGGCAAAACCCATGCGCCAACCGGGCATGGAATAGGTTTTGGACATGGAGGTGAATTCCACCGCGATATCCATGGCACCTGGCACCTGCAAAATCGATGGCGGAGCTTCGCCGTCAAAGAAGATTTCCGAATAGGCAAGATCCGACAGGATGATGATGTCGTGTTTCTTGGCAAATTTCACAACGTCACGGTAAAATTCCAGCGAAGC
>JAESSK010000326.1 GCA_016764155.1 Rhizobiaceae bacterium | reverse complement strand
GAGCAGATCACTGCGCGCGGCGTCGGGAATGGTATCTCGTTGATTATTTTCGCTGGTATTGTCTTTATGAAGCAGCACGTGATGCCTTAATTGGTGTTCAAGAGGCCATGGTGGTCGGCCAGACTTTTGGCGATATGTTTGACGCCCATGCCCAAGTTATGGATGCCGCTGGCCTGACCCGCCACCGACTCAATGCCTGCGGCTATTCCTTGGGTGCAGTTTATTCCCCGTGCTGGATGGATGATCCGATGATTTATTCCGGAAACCCCACCATCATTGAAGAAAACATGGTGATATTCACCCATATGATTATCGCCGATAGCGACACAAACACCGCTATGACCCTAGGTCAGAGCTATATTACCGCAGATTCCGGCCCAGAATGCCTCTCCCGGCATGAAATTGACCTTATCCGCTGTTAGCGTTACAGCCTATTCTGGAAAACTATTGGGGCTTGGGGCAAAGAATGGTCGTTAGAATGCCAGTAATAAGACGCGTATTAAATTTTGGCACAATTCTGTTTTCCTGCCTGATGCTGGTTGCTTGTAACACCAGCAATTTTGGCGATGGTCTTGGTGGCAAAACCCCTTCACAAAATATTGGCAATGTTCAAAACTCATCTCACACCATTGAGAACGCGCTAATGGGAACCGAGCCAGCATCTCCTACCGGCCTATCAGAGCCTAATCTCATAGATAATAGCCAGAAAATAGCATCTCTTCCCTCCGGTCCGGGCATCACATTTTTGCCCGTAACTGGCGCTCCTCAGCGGTCGGTTGCAGACCTTTCCACATCTTTGGCAAGTGCTGCAAACAGCAATGGCATCCGTTTGATCCCGTCAAACATCGAAGGGGCCACCTATCGCATGAAGGGGTATTTTTCCGCCCTTGATGATGGCAAGGGAACCCTTCTTGTCTATGTCTGGGACGTGCTTGATGAAAGCGGTTCAAGATTGCATCGTATCTCCGGCCAACAACACACCAACAAAAAATCATCAGACCCTTGGGCCTCGGTTTCCACTAACGAAATTGACCGCGTCGCGAGCGATACCATGGCCCGGTTAAGGCTCTGGCTTGCCAGTCGCTAGACCACTTTTGCTTTAGGTGAAAACGGTCCGTTTTTTTCCGCTCACGACGCAATTCCACTACGTTCGGGTCGCCAAATGGCTCTTCACCGCCTTCGCGTTTTCATAAAAAGTGGAACCACTCGCACAAGTGTTTGATTATTGTACAAATTATTCGTAAAAATCACAGTGAAAAAGGCTGTTAGGCATTGCTAGCCTAGGCGCAATTGCCTATAGAACGCCCATATCAAAATCATCACAGGGGTTACCGGAAAATCCAATGAAACTGTTTGCTGGAAATTCGAACAGAAAGCTCGCTGAACAAATCGCGACTTATCTGGATATTCCTCTTGGAAAAGCGAATGTTCGTCGCTTTGCCGATCAGGAAATCTTTTTGGAAATACTGGAAAATGTACGCGGCGAAGATTGCTTTGTCCTACAATCCACCTCCTACCCTGCCAATGACCATTTGATGGAATTGCTGATTATGATTGACGCCCTGCGGCGCTCATCAGCAAGGCGCATCACAGCGGTTCTTCCCTATTTTGGTTATGCAAGGCAGGATAGAAAACCCGGCCCTCGCACGCCGATTTCCGCCAAACTGGTAGCAAATATAATCACCGAAGCCGGAGCCGACCGCGTCCTGACGCTTGATCTGCACGCGACACAGATTCAGGGCTTCTTCGATATCCCTACTGACAATTTGTTCGCGATTCCCGTTTTCGCACAGGACATCAAGCAAAATTACGAGCTTGATAATTTGATGATCGTATCACCCGATGTTGGCGGCGTAATTCGTGCCCGTGCTTTGGCAAAACGGGTCGATTCCCTGCTCGCAATCGTCGATAAACGCCGCGATAAGCCTGGCGAATCCGAAGTCATGAACGTCATTGGCGAAGTCGAAGGCAAAGATTGTATCCTGATCGATGATATCATCGATTCCGGTGGAACCCTGTGCAATGCTGCCGAAGCCCTGTTAAAGCAAGGCGCCAAAAGCGTGACGGCCTATATCACCCACGGCGTTTTGTCCGGTGGCGCAGTTGCCCGCATCACCTCTTCAATGTTGAAAGAGCTGGTAATTACTGACTCTATTCAGCCAAACTCGGCCGTTCTGGCAGCACCCAATATTCGCATCGTACCGATTTCGGATTTGATGGGTGAAGCCATCAAACGTACAGCCATGGAAAAATCGGTTTCCAGCCTGTTTGACTAAGGCTTTTGGGGCTTTCTCCCCTTGCCAGTCCACCATTTCTGCCCTATAACGCGCTCACCCGCACAGACACCCTTGGAGGCAGTGCGGGTTTGTTGTTTTTGAGATCAAAACTATTTCTGAAATACAGCAACTTTCCAGTGACACACGTCGCGGGAAAGACCTTCAAAACACGTGAAAGGTAAATGCAATGAGTGACACAATCGTACTTGAGGCACAGGCACGTGACCGAGTTGGCAAGGGGGCCTCTCGTGAACTACGCCGCAATAAACTAGTGCCAGCCGTAATCTACGGCGATAAAAAAGATCCCCTATCTATAGCGCTTCCGTTTAAGGAACTGTCGAAACAGACTTCAAGCCGTGGTTTCATGACCAGCTTGGTTGACATCAACGTTGACGGCAAGAAACATTCGGTACTGCCAAAAGATATCCAGTTTGATCCGGTGCGCGACTTCGTAACCCATGTGGATTTCCTGAGAGTTTCCAGCAAAACCGTGGTTACTGTTGAAATTCCAGTTCACTTCTTGAACGAAGAAGAATGCCCAGGTCTCAAAGCTGGCGGCGTTCTCAATATCGTTCGCCACGCAGTTGAAGTTAACTGCCCGGCCAGTGCTATTCCTGAGTTCTTCGAAATCGACCTGCTAAAATTCGAGCTTGGCGACAGCGTGAACATCTCAGCGGTTGCTTTGCCTGATGGCGTTGCACCAACCATCTCTGATCGTGATTTCACAATCGCCACCATCGCTTCACCAGCTGGTCTGAAAAGCGAAGATGACGATACAGGAGCACCAGAAGCTCCTGAAACTGAAGTCATCGGCGAGAAAAAAGACGACGACGCATCAGCAGAATAAACCCGAGGCTTTCCCGCCTACTAGAGCGTGTTACCGATAAGTGGGTACCGGTTATCGGAAAAATAACACGTTTCAACAAAGAGTTGGAGTACCACCCATGCTTATTATCGCAGGGCTCGGCAATCCGGGCG
>JAESSK010000325.1 GCA_016764155.1 Rhizobiaceae bacterium | reverse complement strand
TTCCACGCACCCTCTTTGACAGGGGCGCAGCGAAGAGACTTAAACCAAACCTCTATCCCAATAGGGATTTGGCCCATAAAGTTCGGCCAGAAATTCGATAAATGCGCGTACTTTGGCAGGCAGAAAACTTCTCGTTGGGTAAAGCGCGTAGACGGCGGCATGTTTGTTGCCGGTATATTGGGATAGCAGGATTTTTAGTTTTCCACTGGCCAGTTCCGGCCCAACATCCCAAGTGGAGCGCAATGCAATGCCTGAACCGGTGATCACCGCTTCGCGCACGACTTCGCTGGAATTGGTTTGCAAATCGCCGTTGACCCGGTAATCCACCGGACCTTCGGGGCCTTCAAGCTTCCAGATGTTTTGATTGTGGGTCGCTAGGCAGTGATGCTCATCCAATTGCTGCAAATGCTGGAGTTCAGCATGACTTTGCAGGTAATCTGGTGAGGCGCAGAGGACCCTGCGAACGCTTGCCAGCTTTTTTGCAACCAGCGTTGAATCGTCCAGCGTACCAATTCGAATTGCCACATCAAACCCTTCGCCTACGATATCGACAAATCGGTCTGACAGATCAAGATTGACCGTCAAATCCGTATTATTTCGCATAAATTTGTGCAAATGGGGGGCGATGTGCAACCGCCCGAATGTGGTGGGAGCAGAGATCTTCAGAATGCCGCGAACAAACTCAGACCGACGGGAAACGAAGCTCTCGGCCTTTTCTATGTCGGCAAGGATTTCCACCACCCGGTCGTAATAGCCTTGTCCTGCTTCGGTGAGTGAAACCTGTCTGGTGGTTCTGTGCAACAATCTGGCACCGAGTTGCTCTTCCAGCTTTCGCAGACGCTTGGAAACCACTGCCGGCGACATGCCGAGCTGGCGGCCCGCAGCAGTCAGCCCGCCCGAGGCCACCACATTTGCAAAGACTGCCATGTCGCTAATATTTGCCATTTTAAACTTTCTGGAATTAATGCTTATTGATTTTTAACAATAATTATCGATTGCGGCAAGTGGTAAAAATAGTTTACCATTACATCCAGAGAAACCGTGCCAGATAAGGAGATTGCCATGAGCGATATTTCCATGCCCACACCCAATGTGCACATCATGAATGAGCGCAGCCTGATCATTGACCGGCTATTATCTGAGCTTGGCGAGGAAATTGTCATTCACGATGAAGCTGAAACCATTGCTTACGAATGCGATGGGCTTGCGGCTTATCGATGCCCTCCGCTGGCGGTTGTCCTGCCGCGTAGCACTGAGGAAGTATCGCGCGCGTTGAAACTTTGTAGCGAGCTTGGCCTTCCGGTTATTCCGCGCGGGTCCGGCACTTCGCTTTCAGGCGGGGCCCTTCCCACTGCCGATAGCATTGTGATTGGCGTATCGCGCCTGAACGAGGTGCTTGATATCGATTATGATAGCCGCACCATCACGGTTCAATCGGGCATTACCAATCTTGGGGTGAGTGGCGAAGTATCCGGTAATGATTTCTTTTATGCGCCCGACCCATCCAGCCAATTAGCTTGTGCTATCGCGGGCAATATCGGCATGAATTCTGGTGGCGCGCATTGTCTTAAATATGGCGTCACCACCAATAATCTGCTCGGTGTAAAAATGGTTTTGATGAATGGCGAGATCATCGAGATTGGCGGCGGGCATCTGGACCCTGCGGGCTATGATTTACTCGGGGTGATTTGCGGTTCTGAAGGGCAATTCGGAATGGTCACCGAGGCCACGTTGAAAATTCTGCGCAAGCCTGAAGGTGCACGACCTATCCTGCTTGGCTTTGATTCCAGTGAAGTGGCGGGAGCCTGCGTTTCCGATATCATTCGTGCTGGCGTATTGCCGGTGGCAATGGAATTCATGGACGGCCCGGCGATTGTTGCCTGCGAACGTTTTGCCAAGGCTGGATATCCAACCGATGTGGATGCCTTGCTGATCGTGGAAGTTGAAGGTTCTCCGGGCGAAATCGACGAACAACTGACCAAGATCAAGGAAATCTGCCAGCGCCACGATCCGGCAGTGATGCGTGAAAGTGAATCTGCCGCGCAATCGGATGCGATCTGGAAAGGTCGCAAAGCGGCCTTTGGAGCGATGGGGCAAATTGCTGACTATATGTGTATGGACGGCACCATTCCCACCTCTCAACTGCCTTTTGTTTTGGGCCGTATGCAGGAAATGTCTAAGCAATACGGACTTGATGTGGCCAATGTTTTCCACGCGGGCGATGGCAATTTACACCCACTGATTTTATATGATGCCAACGTCCCCAGCGACCTTGAAAAATGCGAGGCGTTTGGTGCGGATATTCTCAAACTTTGCGTCGAAGTGGGCGGTTGTCTCACTGGCGAACATGGGGTTGGCATCGAAAAGCGTGATTTGATGATCTATCAATTCAACGAAATCGACATGGAAATGCAGCTACGGGTGAAAGATGTATTTGACCCGCAATGGCTGCTCAACCCCGCCAAGGTTTTCCCGATCGACATCACCCATTCGCGGCGTAATAATAACCAGCAATATAAGGCTGCATAAAAACCATGGCGAGCAATATTCAATATCCCACCAGCGAGGAAGAAATCGCTAAGATCGTCCGCAAAGCCAATGCTGATAACAAAACAATCGAGATTGTTGGCGGCGGGACGCGGCTTGGATTGGGCAATCCCGTGCAAGCCGATATGCAATTATCCACCTCCAAATTGAGCGGTATTACGCTTTATGAACCGGGTGCCTTGACCATTGTTGCCAAGGCCGGAACGCCAATAGCAGAGATAGAAAAAGCACTGGCCAAGGAAGGCCAGCATTTGCCGTTTGAACCTGCTGACTATCGCCCGTTAATGGGCAGCAAAGGCGAACCAACCATTGGCGGCGTGGTGGCTTGCGGGATTTCCGGACCGAAGCGTTTTCAGGGTGGTGCCTGTCGCGATTGTCTGATTGGTGTTCGCTTCATCACCGGCACTGGCGATATCGTCAAAAATGGCGGACGGGTGATGAAAAACGTCACCGGCTATGATCTGGTGAAATTGTTGGCCGGAAGTTTTGGCACGCTGGGAATTTTGAGCGAGGTCTCGTTCAAGGTTTTACCGCTGGCAGAAAAAACCACCACCATCGCGGTGGAAGGATTACCTCATAGCGATGCTATTGCTGCGCTGGCAAAAGCTGCGACTTCGCCGTTTGATCCGACTGGTCTTGCCTATTTACCGGCAAGTGACAAAGCCGCACGGGTCTTGATACGGCTTGAAGGATTTAGCAATCAACTGGAATATCGTGCCGAGCGCATCAGCGAATTGTTGCAGCCATTTGGCGCAATCAGCCGCTTAGATGGAAAACAACATTTAGATATCTGGCAGCAGGTTCGCGAATGTCAAAAATTTGCCGGACGTGCCG
>JAESSK010000324.1 GCA_016764155.1 Rhizobiaceae bacterium | reverse complement strand
GCATTAGGGCCTGCGCGGCGCATTAGCGCCGGTCGCTCTTGTCTCCCGCATTTGGCGGAGAGGTTGGTAAAATTTTAGTTTGTACCTACTTTTTTCACTTTTTGAGCATTTGTATCGATTTCATCTTCTTTTTCGACCTTGTCCCATGGGGCAACGGGTAGCGGCATGCCGAAGGCGCTTCCTTGTAGATAGTCTACGCCCCATTCTGCCAGTAGAGCAGCAGTCTCGGCGCTTTCTACCCATTCCACCACGATTTTCACGTCGAAGGCGTTTGCCAGATCGAGCAGGGCGCGGATGAATATCTGGTTTTGTCTGTTGTTTTCCAGATCCTCGCAAAAACTGCCATCGACCTTGATGATATCGATCTGCAAATCTTTGAGATTTGAAAAAGACGTGTAGCCAGCGCCAAAATCATCGATGGCCACCTTGCAGCCCAAATCGTGGATGGTATTAACGAATTTCTGGGCCTCCAGAATATTGCTGGCAGCGTGGGATTCGGTAATTTCGATGATCAGGCGATCACTGGCACCCGGCACCAAAAGCAACCCGGATGCCAGGTTGGAGAGCCATTCGGGGTCTTTTGCCGTTTCGTGCGAAACGTTGAGAGACAATTTTGCATCCGGATAATCAGACAGCGCCTTCAGGGTCAAGTTTAAGGCATAGTGGTCGATGAATTTAATCAGACCCAGCTTTTCTGCAATGCCGATAAAGTCGGCTGCAAGGCTCACAGTGCCGTTTTTTTCCTCCATTCGAAGCAATGCTTCATGGAAGGTTACCCGATGGGTTTTGGCGTCCACCACTGGTTGAAAAGCCAAATGCATGCGATTGACATCGATGGCCTCCATAATATTGGTTAGAACCTGTGCCTCTTTGCGCCTACGTAATACAGCTTTTGGATCAGGGTCATAGAGGCTCATTCGGAAGCCGCGTTCATCCTTGGCTTCATGTAAGGCGGTCATGGCAGCACTTAATGCGTCAACGGCGTTTGTTGCGTGTTTGGGAAGAAGGCAAAAACCCGTGGCGGCGCGTACGGCAACGGGCCCAGCTTTGGTTTCGACCACGTTTTTTTCAATGGCTGTTAGAAACCGTTTTGCCGCGACAAATACTTCCCGGTCGCCGCACTCAGCCAGAATAATGCCAAATTTTGCGCTGGAGAAGCGAGCTACCAGATCATCGCCGCGCAGGGTGGCTTGTAACATCTCGCCGACCTTCTTGAGGGTCTCATCGCCTGCTTCATAGCCATAAGTGGCGTTGATCAGGTCCAGATGTTCCAGCGAGAATAACAAGAACACAGACGACTTATTATTGGTGAAACAATCTGTGGCCACTTTATCGAGCGTATCTTCCAGAACGCGCCGATTGGGCAGTCCGGTTAAATCGTCATAATCGGATTTTCTCTTGAGTTCTTCGTCGCGTTTACGGCGTTCGTTGGCAATGCGCACAATGCCTTCGGCATAGGCCGGTCTGCCGGTGTCGGAGGGATACCAGCGGCCGGTGTCTTCGAGCCAAACATGAGAGTTGCCTTCGGTGTTTGCGGCGTTAACGGCGTAGAGGCATTGATAGTCAACGCCTTCTTTCGGTGGGTTTTGCAACCCTGTGGTCATGACCGTGCCATAGCGTGTTTGCGGGCTTTCGGCGCTGAGCATGGTTTCAAAATCACGGCCGGTGCCGATGGACTTGGTGTCCTTAAAACCGATCAGATCAGCGAAATTATCGCTCCAAGCGATGCTGTCATCGGCGAGGTCCCAGACATAGCTGGCCTGACCAATACGAGACATGATTTTTCCAGAATCCATTTCCCGTCTTTTCGGGGATGAGACTGAACCGGAGTTTTGATTATTTTCGGGGTCAATAGACATGACAATTCCTACTTGACAATTGCTTGCCTAGAATCCGGAAAAAAAGTTAATATTTAGGTAAGAATTTGCCAGAAATGCCTAGTTTCAAGCCTTGGACGAATTATAATCGTCCGCCGAGCGTAACATCTCTGGTGGCTGAGCGGATGGAGACCGAGAAACCGGCTATCACATCAACAAAGGTGATGACCATCAGGATGAAAAATACCGCGTGGGCAGCGCTTTCAACCAGCAGAAATTCCACTATAAAAGCGATCAGCACGAAGGTCGAAAGCAAATGATCGATGATTGAATCGGCGCCAATTCTGGTGGCTTTCATGATTTCGAAAAATAAAAGCAACAGGCCAAGGGTGACCATTAAATCGCCGAGCTGCATGCTCCATGTGGCTCCCGATAACATCGGGACGCTTAATACAATAACCTGCCAAGGGTCGCTGCTGGTATCGCCAATGAAGCCAAGAGCAACGATGTTATAGGTGATAAATGGCACGATCATTAGTGGCACATTGGTCAGCATGACAGAAATTCCCCATATTTATATTGGGAATACCTACCAGAAGGCGGGCGTTCTGACCATAGTATTTGATGTGTCGCAAACGGTGTTGAGGTGCAGACACAAAAAAGGCCGGTAAAAATACCAGCCTTGATGCGTTCGAACTAGTTCGATCTATATGGAATCTTTAGGCTCAAGAATTTGACGGCCACGATACATACCGGTCTTAAGATCGATATGGTGCGGGCGGCGCAATTCGCCTGAATCTTTATCTTCCAAATAGGCTTGTTGTTTCAGCGCTGTGTTTGAACGGCGAAAACCGCGTTTCATGCGTGAAATTTTACTTTTTGGTACAGCCATGGGAGCATCTCCAGCTCAATAAAAAAGGGCTCTACTCGGCGTGCTCACGCCCAAGAGCCCAGACAATCTCTTCAGTTGTGCGGCTTATACAACCAAAATTAGCGCTTGACCAGTCCCGGAAGCAAAAATAATTGCTCAAAATCCGGGTGTTTTCATCTGGTGGTCGCAATATGAGTAATACATGTTGCCAATTTTCACAGATACTTCCTCTTTGATCATTACGCTGGTTGGTGCTTTTGCTGCCGGTTTTGTGACCAGGTTTGCAGGTTTTGGCACGGCGCTTGTCTCGTCGGGCTTTTGGTTTCATGCGCTTGCGGCCCCCATTAATGGTACTAAGTTCTGTGGTGGCGCAATGTGTCAGCCTTGTGAGCGTGCGCCCGAAATTTAACTGGAAACGGGTGTTTCCGTTTCTGGTGAGTGGCCTTGTTGGTTTGCCATTTGGTATTTTGGCGTTGAAAAATGCATCTCCGGATGGGTTACGAATGATCATCGGGGGCTTTTTGATCATTTATTCTGTGAGCCAGTTATTGGGTCTGTCAAACCTTCGTATTGCTCCACGTGAAAATTTTAAGCAGGATAGGCTTGTTGGCTTGTTTGGCGGGTTTTTAGGAGGATTTGCTGGCCTTTCAGGCCTGTTGCCGATGATTTGGCTTCGTCTGCAGGGTGGTAAAAGTGAAAGCCAAAGAGCGATTTTTCAACCCTTTAATCTGGTAATTTTGAGTGTGGCGAGCATTGGAATGGCGTTGAGCGGGCAGGTTACAATGGAGGTTTTGAAAACCGCGATGGTTTGTATGCCCCTGACCTTTGCCGGGTCGTTTATCGGGGCCCGGATTTATAAAGGCGTTAGCGAGAAACTGTTTTCCCGGGTGGTTTTGATATTATTGTTTGGTTCCGGCACTGTGTTGGTTAGTCAGCTTTTATTCTAGCGGCTTTTATTGAACGCATTCAACATAGGCGCCTGATTTCTTGGCGCGGCGACTGATTATTTTAGCAACTTGAATCATATGGCGGCTCGGCTTGGCCGCGTCGCGATTGCGCGGATTTGGCAAGGTGGTCGTTAAAAGAGCGGCTTGGCGATAAGTGAGGTTTTCCGAGGAACGTTTGCAATAAAGGCGACTGGCAGCTTCGGCGCCAAACACCACTTCATCCCATTCTGCGATATTGAGATAAATTTC
>JAESSK010000323.1 GCA_016764155.1 Rhizobiaceae bacterium | reverse complement strand
TATAAGGCTGAAAGAGAAAATCCCTGTCCACGTGGTCTATCTCACCGCATGGGTAAACAAGGATGGCAGCGTCAATTTCAGAAAAGACGTCTATGGCCGGGACAAGATATTGGCTAAGGCCCTGACCAAAGTACGCGGAATTTAGGCTCTCATGTCCATCATCAAAGCATTGATGATGGACGTTGACGGAGTATTGGTCCGCCTGAATGAACCCTGGCATGCCGACCTCGACAAAGATCTTGGAATTTCTGTTGAACAGCTTCAAAAAGAGTTTTTCATGGAAAGCTGGAGCGACATCATCATCGGCAAGGTAGAACTGCGCGAAGGTTTGTCTCCTGTTTTGGCCAGTATCGCACCCCGCATTTCGACAAACGAATTCATCAATTACTGGTTTGAAAAAGACTCACGCCTTGATCAGGCCCTGTTGGAACTATTGAAAAATGCGCGCGCCAGAGGAATCCGCATTTATGGTGCAACTAATCAGGAACACGAACGCGCCACATATTTATGGCACAATCTCGGCCTCAGCACCTATTGGGACGGTTTTTGCTATTCTGCGGCGCTGTCGTGGCGCAAACCGGACGATAATTTTTTCCAGCAAGCAATGGAAAAAACGGGATTCGCTGCTTCCGAACTATTATTGGTTGATGACACCCATGAAAACATAGTCGCAGCCAGATCAGCCGGTTGGCAGGCACTCCATTGGAGTGGCGATGACTTGGGTTTCTCTCGCCTGTCAAAGCTAATTGCTGAAAATCAATAAATGCGCCACCAATAGAAACCGGCGCCAAAAGCTTGACCTGATGCGGACTGGGGTGCATATCAAACCATTGAGTTAGCAAGTTAAGTTAGGGTACGGCTATGGCCAAGACACTTTATGATAAAATCTGGGACGACCATCTGATTGAAACGCAGGATGATGGCACCTCGCTTTTATATATTGATCGCCATTTGATCCATGAAGTAACCAGCGCTCAAGCCTTTGAAGGCCTGCGTACGACTGGCCGTAAAGTACATTCGCCGGAAAAAACCCTTGCTGTGGTCGATCACAACATCTCTACCGCAAAAGACCGCACCGGTGCCGGACGTTATATGAACGAAGAAAGCATCAACCAGATTGATGCTTTGAGCAAAAACACCAAAGAATTCGGCATTGAATATTATGCCGAAGACGACATACGCCAAGGCGTGGTCCATATCATCGGTCCAGAACAAGGTTTCACCCTGCCGGGCATGACCATTGTCTGTGGCGATAGCCATACCTCTACCCATGGCGCATTCGGCTCGCTGGCCCACGGTATCGGCACTTCTGAGGTTGAACACGTTTTGGCCACCCAAACGCTAATCCAGCAAAAAGCCAAAAACATGCTGGTTCGTGTCGATGGCAAAATTCCAGAAGGCATTGCTGCCAAAGATATCATTCTTGCCATTATTGGTGAAATTGGTACCGCTGGCGGCACTGGCCACGTGATTGAATTTGCTGGCGAAGCCATTCGTGCCCTTTCCATGGAAGGCCGCATGACCATTTGCAACATGACCATTGAAGGCGGCGCACGCGCTGGCATGATTGCACCGGATGAAAAGACATTTGAATATATCAAGGGCAAACCAAGAGCGCCAAAAGGCGAAGCCTTTGATCAAGCCGTTGAATATTGGAAAAACCTCTATACCGACGAGGGAGCCCATTTCGATAAGGTTGTGGTAATGGATGCAGCTAATCTGCCGCCAATTGTCAGCTGGGGTTCATCGCCTGAAGATGTAGTCTCGGTTACCGGCGAAGTTCCAGACCCTGCAAAAATCGAAGATGAGCATGTTCGCGCTTCTAAATTCCGCGCCCTTGAATATATGGGCCTGACCCCCGGCACGCTGATGCAGGATATCAAAATCGATCGTGTATTCGTTGGTTCTTGCACCAATGGCCGCATCGAAGATTTGCGCGAAGTTGCAAAAATCGTCGAGGGTAAACAGGTTTCCGATCACGTCGAGGCCATGGTTGTTCCAGGTTCCGGTCTCGTGAAGATACAAGCGGAAGCTGAAGGCCTGGACAAAATTTTCATTGCTGCCGGTTTCGACTGGCGCGAGCCCGGCTGTTCCATGTGTCTCGCCATGAACAATGACAGATTGAAGCCAAAAGAGCGTTGCGCTTCTACTTCAAACCGTAATTTCGAAGGCCGTCAGGGCTTTAAAGGCCGCACCCATTTGGTATCACCTGCCATGGCGGGTGCTGCTGCAATTGCCGGACATTTCGTGGATATTCGCGACTGGAAATGACCGATTAATAAACAACCATAATTACTGGGGAGGTATATTATGACTGGAAATATCGTTCGTTGGGGTATCATTTCTACGGCCAATATTGGCATGGAAAAGGTAACCCCGGGCATTATGAAATCTGCCCATTCCAAAGTCACCGCGATTTGTTCGAGAAATCTGGAAACAGCGAAAGCCGCCGCAAGCAAGCTAGGTATTGAAAAAGCCTACGGTTCCTATGAAGAAATGCTGGCCGATCCCGATATCGACGCGGTTTATAATCCCCTGCCCAATCATCTGCATGTGGAGCTAACCTTGGCGGCCGCCAAGGCCGGCAAGCACGTGTTGTGCGAAAAGCCCATGTCGATGGATGTGGCCGATGCCGAGCGCCTTCGCGATGCGCCCAAAGACATCATCATCTCCGAAGCTTTTATGGTGCGTTATCACCCTCAATGGCTGCGGGCGCGCGAAATCATCCGCTCCGGCGAACTGGGCGAAATCCGCTCGGTCAATGCGGTCTTCACCTATTTCAATGACGATCCGAACAATGTGCGCAATATGGCCGATATCGGCGGCGGCGCAATCATGGATATCGGTTGCTATCCAGTCACCGCCGGACGTTTCTTTCTGGAGGGTGAACCAAAACGCGTGGTAACCCTCGTGGAACGCGACCCAGTCTTCAAGACCGACCGTTTCTCCAGCACCATCGCCGATTTTGGCGACGGCAAACAGCTGGCCTTCACCATTTCAACGCAAGCCGTCCCAACCCAGCGTTTCGAAATCGTCGGCACCAAAGCCCGCATCGAAATGATGATCGCAATCAATGCACCGGCCGATCAGCCGACCGCGATCATTATCGATCATGGCCTCAATCTCGATGGTTCACTCACCCGCCGCGAAATCATTCCGGCCTGCGATCAATATACCGAGCAGGCAGAAGCCTTCGCACTGGCCGTATTGGGCAAAAAATCCCTTGAATACGGTATTGAAGACGCAATTCTTTCCATGCGCGTCCTTGATGCAATCTTTAAAAGTGAAAAATCAGGCAGCTGGGAAAACGTTTAACGCACTTCGTTTTTCGCCTCATGCTCCCCGATGTTATTGGTTATTTTAATCTTTTTTCAGTTTTTTGACAAATTTAACTTGTTAATATCACAGATGTAAGTACCTTGAATAATTCATAAATCTCGCAAAATGAGATTTTTGCAACGAATTCGACGAACTCCGGACACCTGGCCGGATCATCCAACATGGGAGGAAATACATATGAAAAAATTATTCGCCTTATTGGCTCTGGGGCTCAGCCTCACTGCCACAGCCGCTTCGGCGCAAACCGTGGGCATTGCCACATCGAACCCCGGTTCGCTGTTTCATAACATCGGTACAGCCGTAGCAAACGCTGCCAACAAAGCTGGGCTTAACACCACAATCCAGCCTGCTACCAGCCCGAACCAGTTCATTCCGTTCCTGAATTCAGGCGGCATTGAATTCGGCGTCGCAAACTTGCAGGAAGTTAACTACGCCATCAATGGCGATGCATGGTGGAAGGGCGTTAAAAACCCGAATATCCGTGTGGTTGGCATGTTGATGCCGCTTCGTGAAGCAATCTTCGTGCGTGCCGATAGCGGTATCAAAACCCTTGCCGATCTTAAAGGCAAGCCAATGACCGATGGCTTCACTGCACAAAACACCATCCTACCGCAGCTGGATGCGATTTATTCCACAGCCGGTATGACACGTGCTGACATGACCAAAGTAAACGTTACTTCCGTTGTTGCAGGCGTAAATGCCTTCATGGCCGGTGATGTAGCTGGCTTTGTCTTCGCTCATGGCGCAGGTAAAGTTCGTGAAGCTCATGCAGCCGTTGGCGGTTTGCGCGCTCTTCCGGTAGCTGACAGCAGTGATGCAGGTCTTGCAACTGCACGCAAACATTGGCCAACCGCTTTCTTCACACAGATCAAAGCCGGTAAAGCACCGGGCGTTCTGGAAGATGGCACATTCATCGCTTTCCCACAGGTTGTGTTCACCCACGCTGGTGTATCCGACGACGTGGTTTATGCCATGGCCAAAGCCATGCATGAGGGAAAAGACGCAATGGTTTCCACCTTTGGTGCATTCCGCGGCTTTAACCCAGCTAAAATGATGGGCGATCCAGGCATTGCCGAATTCCATCCTGGTGCGCTACGTTTCTTTAAAGAAGCTGGTTTGAAGTAAGGAAGCCTCAATGGCCGATAATACCAATAACCGAGAGGCCGTTCGCGGCCTCTCTCCACATTTGTGGCGTCCGGTTGCCGATACTCTGGCAATCCTGCTGATTCTGACCGCGATGGCATGGGCTTTGAACGTCCCGCGCTATCTCGATTGGGGCTTCTACCCACAGCAATTCTTTGCGCTCATCCTAGCCTTCACCCTTTCGATATCCTATCTGACTTTCCCCGCAAGACGAGGCAGCAAACGCACCATTTTGCCATGGTATGACGTTCTGCTTTCAATCCTTGCTTTCGTCTCCGTGAGTTATATCGCCGTCAATTACCCCGATCTCGTTCTCAAAATTTTCAGTCGCCCCATCGAAGTCTGGCTACCCGGATTAATCGTAGCGGTTCTGGTACTTGAGGCCCTGCGCCGTGCCACCGGCTGGGCGCTGGTTATCATCATATGCCTGTTCCTGCTCTATGCCCTTTTCGGCGACGTCATCCCCGGCCGCCTACAAGGCCGCGCCCAACACTGGCAAATGCTGGCAGGCTATATGGCCTTTGATTCAAACGGCATGCTCGGTCTGCCCATCTCGGTTGCAGCAACGGTCGTCATTACCTTTATCCTGTTCGGCAGCCTGCTCGCCACCACTGGCGGCACAAAATTCTTTACCGATATCGCCATGCTTGGCATGGGAAGATTTCGCGGCGGCTCCATGAAAATCGCCGTTCTGGCCTCAGGCCTGTTCGGCTCGATCTCTGGTTCTGCCGTTGCCAATGTGGTTGGTACGGGCGTCATCACGATTCCCATGATCAAACGCGATGGCTATCCGGCCCATAAGGCAGCAGCCATTGAAGCGGTCGCCTCCACCGGTGGACAACTCATGCCCCCTGTGATGGGCGCATCGGCCTTCCTGATGGCTGAATTTCTAGCCATTCCCTATTCTACAATCGTTGCCGCAGCCTTGGTGCCCGCTCTCCTTTATTACGTCGCCCTGTTCATTCAGGCCGATCTGGAAGCAGCCCGCATGGGCATTTCCGGCATTCCAAAATCTGATATGCCTTCCACCAAGGGCGTCATCATGGGTCTGCATTTTGCCTTTGCTTTCGGGGTCCT
>JAESSK010000322.1 GCA_016764155.1 Rhizobiaceae bacterium | reverse complement strand
ACGCTTCGCCATACGCGGATCAGTTTGCTGCTTCAAAGCGGAGAGAGGCAGATCAACGTCTCTAACTATGTGAAGGTCTCGCAGCCGACAATCGACAAGGTTTACGGCCACCACTCCAATACCGATCTGCAAGATATGGCGCGGCGGCTTGGGCGTACGCAGAAGGTTCACACAACGAAATGACAAATACAGCAAAACAAGGGAAGAGCAGGGAAATGAAGGCTAGGCAAGAAATACGAAATGCAATAAAATCAAAGACTAACGGAAACACGGATTACTCCGAAGGCAGAGGCCGCGCGTTCGAATCGCGCCGGGTGCACCAAAAAATCCAACGAGATCAACGACTGATAAATCTATCAACGCGAAATTAACAACATCGTGCAAAATTTTACGCGTACAAAACAGGATCACACTGCTTCAATCCGTACAAAACCCGTACAGTCTGTTTACAATTTGTTCTATTTTTAAAGATCTCAGCCCCAAAATACAAAAACCCGCAAGCGCGAGCCAGCGGGCGGATAAGTCCTGAAGAATGGAATCGTTATCGGTGCCAAAGAAACAGCCACAAGAACGGTTACACTTACAACGATCAAAACTAAAAAACGCATACTGCTATTGCCCGAACGGTTTGATGATTATGTCAGGATGGATAAACTCCGTGCCCTTTCACCTGCTCAATCTTGTATTGACTGATTTACAAGACTAAACCGCTATATTTTCATATTAAAATTGTGCGACCGGCGGTATTTTGTTAACAGTTATTTACTTAGTCTAAAAATTGAAATTCCAATACATTGCATTAGATGTAATAGATTACAAATACATTATTTGCAGCTGAAATTGGAGGTTTTATGTTTAAACTTAGAATACTAACCGTTGTTTTTTCTGTGTTATTGGCCAGTGTGGCCTCAGCACAGTCTACTAAACCAAATATTCTGATCATCTGGGGGGATGATATCGGTATGTGGAACGTTAGTGCCTACCACAGAGGCATGATGGGTGGGTCCACACCAAATATTGATAGGATCGCCAAAGAGGGAATGATCTTTATGGATCATTACGCTCAGGCTTCATGCACCGCCGGTCGTGCCGCATTTATTACAGGACAATATCCGATCCGAGTGGGTTTGAGCACGGTGGGATTGCCCGGTTCTGAAATAGGCCTTCAGAAAGAAGACCCTACATTGGCAGAATTTCTGAAGCCACTTGGTTACAGAACCGGGCAGTTCGGAAAAAATCATCTCGGTGATCGTGACGAGCACTTGCCCACAGCCCATGGGTTCGACGAATTCTTCGGTATTCTTTACCATCTTAATGCGGGTGAATATGTTGAAGAATATGATTTCCCGAAAGATCCGGAAATTGCCAAGAAGTTTTCTCAGCGTGGCATCATCCATTCAAAAGCTATGCCTGATGGCACACAGGAAATTAAGGATCTTGGTAATTTTGGTCGGGAAAAACAGCGGACACTGGATTCCGAAGTTTTAGTTGAATCCAAGCGTTTCATCACGGATGCTGTGAAGGCAAAAGAACCATTCTTTGTGTGGCATAACTCCACTCGCATGCATTATCGTACCAATTTGAATGAGAAATACGACGGAAAGTCAGGTTACGGGTTGTATGCCGATGGCATGATGGAACTCGATGATCATGTTGGGGAGTTGCTTGACCTTGTTGAAGAACTTGGTGTTACCGACAATACATTGGTGATGTTTGCTACCGATAATGGCGCAGCATCAAACAGTTGGCCTGATGGTGGCAATCATCCATTCAGAGGCGAAAAAGGCGTCGGCGGCTATGAAGGCGCGTTTAAGGTACCAGTGGTCGTCAAATGGCCCGGCAAAATACCTGCAGGTAAATATACCGGTGAGTTCATGACCATGGAAGATTGGGTGCCAACTATTATGTCAATGATTGGTCAGCCTGACCTTAAAGAAAAACTTCTCAAAGGTCATAAGGTTGGCAATACCACTTACAAGGTTCATTTAGATGGTGTGGACCAAACGGATATTTTGACAGGCAAGGGTCCGTCCAAACGTAAAGATTTCTATTACTTTACCGAAACCGTTTTGCATGGAATTCGCTATGGTGATTGGAAATTCCTGTTTAAATCGCAGGACAAGTGGTTCAATGGTGTACAACAAAATCTGACTACCCCCCTCATCACCAATCTCAAGCTTGATCCATTTGAGCGGTTTCATGAAGCCCGCGGCTTCGATGAATGGCAGGAAAATCGTTCATGGACATTGGGTCCGGCTACCCTACTTGTCGCAGAATTTATGCAATCCTTAAAGGACTATCCACCACGCATGGAAAGTTTTGTTCTGGATATTGATAAAATGATGCAGTCTGCTCAGGCGTCGGGTTCGCGATAAGACATAGATAATACCAAAGCTACCGGCGCCTGGCTGGCGCCGGTAGCACTTGATTTATCGATGAGTATTCATTGGTGTGCATGATATAGAGCGTGGAAATCGTTGATGCCGGTTGATTGCCAGCAGAAAACCAATCACTCCACGTAAGCAAAAATCACTAGCAAAGGCCAATGGATAGATGAAAATCACATCGGAATTTGACGCAGATTCAAACGATTTTAGAATCGCTAATTCGAATACTGTTGTTTGGGCAATTTAATGATAATGACGTTGCTAGAGCCAAGCAGCGTGAACAGACCTACAAGATTGCCAAATGCAGTACGCGAGTATCCCAAATATTTTTGGAAGGACATAACCGTAATCGCCGAAAGCCAATCGCTAACAGCTGACGAGCGTTTTGATAAATTGGCGCGTGAATATATTAAATTGCAGTTCAAGGGCACCGAGAAAATTCCCAAAACAGCCGCGCCATGCCATGCATGCAAATTGGCAACCTACCAATACTAAAAGCGGACATTTCCGAATGTCACAACCTGTCATGCGAACGTCGGCGACTTCCAAGCCGCCGACGTTCAATTTTGCCAGACCACTAAGAGCAATGGGAACTATATCACTCCTTTAAATCCGGCAAATTTGTTATTAATTCAGACTCAGCTCATGCTGCGCATTCATCCATCTCTGGT
>JAESSK010000321.1 GCA_016764155.1 Rhizobiaceae bacterium | reverse complement strand
TTCACCACGTGCAGCACCCAAAATACGGTTGGAATAACGATTGGCTTCTTCAACAAACCTGTCTTCATCCTGCTCGGCACGCTGCACTTCATCAAAGGAGTCAGCAACCTCACGAGGCGGCGCCACATCCTGAATGTTGATAGCGTTGATCCGCAGACCTGCACCATATTGTTCAAGCGTCGTTTGAATAATTGTCAGCACTTCAGCAGCAATACCCGCACGATCGTCACGGAAGACGTCCTGTGCAGGCCGTCTGCCAACCACTTCACGCATGGCACTTTCAGAAACTTCAACAACCATTCCCACAGGATCGGCTACGTTAAACAAATAGTCGTTTGGTCTAGCAACCTGAAACAGAACTGAAAATTCCATATCGACGATGTTTTGATCGCCCGACAGCATCTGCCCACTGGCAGCATCTCTGCTTCCACCGATATTGATCTGGTTCTCACGAACATTAACAATGTCATAGGTCTCAATAGGCCAAAGGTAAAAATGCAGACCCGGCTCGGAAATATCCGCTTTTGGCTTACCAAAGCGAAGTTCTACGCCCAGTTCATCCGGTTTCACCGTATAAACTGCATTGGCGATATAAAGACCAACAAGCACAGCAGCAACAATCATGGCAATCGCGGGCGAAAACCCACCGCCGCCGGGTAGTGCTTTTTTCAGCTGTTCCTGACCTTTTTTAATAATATCTTCCAAATCCGGTGGTTGCCCACCGCCACGTGGTGGTTGTCCACCGCCCCACGGGCCGCCGCCATCGCCGCCGCCATTTCCGTTACCACCGTTCCAGCCACCGCCAGATTTATTGCTCCAAGGCATCCAATTTCCTTTTGGTATGTCGTAATTTCAAAATCGCTTCAACGATTCAATCACTCTATTTATAGGCATCTTACCGCCAGCTTTCAACGGCACAGACGCTTCTAATGGTGATTAATTGCTTTAATGGCTAACACAAGGAGAATTGGGTAAAACCTGTTGAAAAGCCCTATTTTTTCCGCTCGTAAACGGCAAAAACGGTTTTCATATTGTCTTTTTCACCAATTGGTACACTTTCGCGTGAGACAGAATGCCAGTTTTCATCGAGCAAAACATCGGAAAAAACCGTATCGCCTTCCGGCGTACCAAGGACGTGAGTGAGGTAAATACGCTCAGTCATCGCCAGCGCTTCTTTATATATCTGACCGCCACCAATGATGCAGATTTCTGAAATATCATTTTCACCAGCCCACTTTTTGGCCGTATCAATCGCACTTTCTACCCCATCCGCACCGACCGCATCTTCAGGCGAAAAACCGGACCGCGAAACCACGATGTTCAACCTGCCCGGCAGCGCCTTGCCGATACTTTCATAGGTTTTACGTCCCATGATGATCGGCTTGCCAAGAGTGATTTGCTTGAATCGCTTAAGATCGCTCGAAAGCCGCCATGGCATTCCGCCATCTTTGCCAATGACACCATTATCGGCAATCGCAACAATAATAGATGTGATGATAGCGCTCATTTAAATAGCAATCGGCGCTTTGATCGTCGGCTGAGCCACGTAATTTTCCAATTCAAAATCATCTAGATCGAAATCAAATATATCTTTCTTGTCAGGATTAATCCGCATCACCGGCAATTCGCCGGGAGACCGCGTGAGCTGCTCCCTCACCTGATCATAATGATTATGATAAATATGTGCGTCGCCAAATGTATGGACGAAGTCACCCACTTCCAAATCACAAACCTGCGCCAGCATCTGCGTCAGCAACGCATAAGAAGCAATATTGAACGGCACACCAAGGAAAATATCAGCTGAACGTTGATAGAGTTGGCATGACAATTTCCCGTCAGCCACATAAGACTGAAACATGCAGTGACACGGCGGCAATGCCATATCATCCACCTGCGCCGGGTTCCACGCAGAAACAATGTGACGCCGCGAATTCGGGTTATTTTTCAAAGAATTAACCAGATTGGATATCTGATCAATCACGCCACCATCCCCATCGGGCCACGAGCGCCACTGATAGCCGTAAACTGGGCCAAGATCACCATTTTCATCGGCCCATTCATCCCAGATCGAGACTTTATTGTCCTTCAAATAGCCAATATTCGTGTCCCCTTTCAGGAACCACAATAATTCAACGATAATCGCACGAAGATAGAGCTTTTTGGTGGTGAGAACCGGAAAACCGTCTGCCAGATTAAACCGCATCTGATGGCCAAAAACCGAGCGCGTGCCCGTGCCCGTGCGGTCACCACGATCCGTGCCATTTTCAAGCGTATGGCTCAGGAAATCCAGATATTGGCGCATGTGTTTCTCTTGAAATAAGTAGTGGCGATTCTAGGTTATCGCTTACGATACACCCACAACTGCGCCGGTGGCAAATTGCGCGCAACCCAGCCAAAATGCTCCACATTATAGTTTCCAGCCCCCGCCACCACAGGCGACAACGGACCATAAGAGAACTGAATAACCGGGCGTCCATCGGGAATTATTTCCAGCAGGTCTTCAATCAGTTTAACCCGTTTTGAACTCGGAAAATTCAACAATGGTAAGGCTGAAATCACACAATCGAATCGCTCAATGCCGGATTTCTCACGAATTGCATCCACATCAAACGCATCACCCTGAATGAAATTCACCCTAGGATAGTCTGCTCGCAAATACGGCAAAAAGCTCTCGGAAAATTCGACCGCATGCAGATCTTCCGGCGCAACACCATATTCAACAATCGCTTTTGTGATCACACCTGTACCAGGCCCAAGCTCCAGAACTGGCAGCCCAGAATGCAAATTCACTATGGAAGCCATACGCTTAGCCATAAATGAACTGGTCGGAAAAATGGCACCGACACTCTTTGGCTGATCCACCAAACCTTTGATAAACCGGATTTCATTCTGAAACTTTTTAGCCAGTTTTTTGGTCAATTTAACCGCCATACCTCATTCATTCCCACACTAAATACATTCAACACATTTCGCACCCAATACTTATGTGGGCTTTTAAGTTGTTAATACAACCAAGCATCAATGGAAACAATCATCGGCAAATTTATTGTTGAAATAATTGATCTTTTTAAGGCACCCCCCTTCTTAAAAACCTTTCAATTGGCGTCAAACCACCCTATATACAGGGTGTCGGGCAACCGACTATGACGATAAATTGCCTGTGTAATAAACCTATCGGACCCGGGGGCGGTACCCGGCGCCTCCACCAAAAACCATCTCGCAATGAGTGCCGGATGGCTTTTGA
>JAESSK010000320.1 GCA_016764155.1 Rhizobiaceae bacterium | reverse complement strand
GGTATTGGCGCTTATCTGGCAAAAACTATTGCCATGACAGCCATGCCGCAATTGGTGGCGGCATTTCACTCGTTGGTGGGCATGGCTGCCGTTATGGTTGCTGCTTCAGCACTTTATGCACCGGAAGCTTTTGGCATTGGTTCTACTGGGACCATTCATGGAGCGAGCCTGATTGAAATGGTGCTTGGGGTTATCATCGGTGCGATTACGTTTACCGGTTCAGTGATTGCCTTTGCTAAACTAGATGGGCGTATGTCCGGTACGCCGATCATGTTGCCATCTAGGCATTTGATAAATCTGGCGCTTGCTGTGGCAATTGTCGTTTTGACCGTTATTTTTGTGAATACGGAAAGCACATTTGTGTTCTGGACAATCACATTGCTGTCCTTTGTGCTGGGTGGGCTGATCATCATTCCTATTGGTGGTGCGGATATGCCGGTTGTGGTTTCCATGCTCAACTCCTATTCGGGTTGGGCGGCGGCTGGTATCGGCTTCACGCTTGGCAATTTCGCCCTGATTATTACCGGTGCGCTGGTAGGGTCATCGGGTGCAATCCTTTCCTACATCATGTGTAAGGCGATGAACCGTTCGTTCATTTCTGTTATTCTTGGTGGCTTTGGCGGCGATGATGCAGCAGCGTCCAGCGTTGGTGACGATGGGGTCGAGCGTAATGCGAAAATCGGCTCTGCGGATGACGCTGCATTCCTGATGAAAAATGCCGGCAAGGTTATCATTGTTCCCGGTTACGGAATGGCTGTTGCCCAGGCGCAGCATTCTTTGCGTGAATTGGGAGATAAACTTAAGGCCGAAGGCGTTGACGTCAAATACGCCATTCATCCGGTGGCAGGTAGAATGCCCGGCCATATGAATGTTTTGCTGGCAGAAGCCAATGTGCCTTATGATGAAGTGTTTGAACTTGAAGACATCAATTCTGAATTTGCACAGGCCGATGTGGTTTATGTGATTGGTGCCAATGATGTGACCAATCCTGCAGCACGCGATGATCCAAGTTCGCCGATTTACGGCATGCCGATTTTGGACGTGGATAAGGCCAAGATTTGCCTGTTTGTAAAACGCTCGCTGGCTTCAGGTTATGCTGGCATCGACAATTCGTTGTTTTACAAAGATAGCACAATGATGCTTCTGTCGGATGCTAAAAAGATGACAGAAAACATCGTCAAAGCACTGGATCATTAGAAGGGTTCATTTTCGCCAAAGGCGAGAGCAAAGGGCTACGGCGTCAGGCGCCGTGGCCACGAGCAAATAATTTAGCTGGATTTTCTTGCGCCGAAAGCTGTCGACAATAGATCGATCTGCTGGCCGATAGGATTATTGGCAGCTTCATCCCGCCATACACGCTCGCCGTATAGCTCGGAATCTATTTTATAGACGCGGCTTTGTAATGAGATGCTTTTCATAACGAGCTCTTTGAACTCTGTCGGCAATGCGTCCCAGGCTTCGTTGGTTTTTGGCGCTTTGGCTGCTTCAAGAACGACTTTTTTCTTTTCGTCGAGCAATTGCTCACGGGTCATCTCGCCTTCATTTGCTGCGCGTTGCAACAATAGCCATGAGGCGATTTGCATCAAACGTGTGGTGAGGCGCATGGATTCTGCACCATAAAAAAGTGCCACGGATTGAGGCAAGAATTTTGCTGCTTCCCGACCCGGTCCATCAAGATAGGATGCACTGCTTTCAACAAGGGACATGCCATCGCCAAACAGGGTTTTGAACCTATCTGATCGTGCGAAGCGTTCTGCCAGATTTATTGTATTTACCACAATGCTAACCCCTGCTTAGGAAATGTGTTTCTAGATTTTCGAGTCCGGTTCTAGTCGAATAACAAGATTGGGTAAAGCGAGTGTGCCTTGAAAACGTGAAGAAAGGTGATGATTGACGCGACAATGTTCAGGCTTGGTTAACGATGCCTGTTGACCCTAATGCCTGCTGGCAAGCATTAGACTTGCTAAAATTGAACAAAAAAAGAGCCGCAAAGCGGCTCTGAAGTTGACAGGGAGGTTCAAACAAGCAGCCAAGCCGCTCAGAATGATTTCCAGAAAACTGGAATACATAATTAATGCCCCGTAAAGCTTAACTGACCCTTAACAAGATCAAGAAAGTTTGCAGGAAGACGTTTACATGTGGAAATATATTAGGGGTAACACCCTAAGCATTTGCCAATCGGGTGATGAATGGTTATGTAGAGGTTAATCCCCACACATTGTGGTCCACTTTTCCCGAAAGGGAGCCCCCCAAAACCCGGGCGGGCAGACACTAGAACTTTATTTAGGAGTCCAGATATGGCTAAAGCGCCTCTAATGCCTAAAGCAACCGCGGTATGGTTGGTTGATAATACGTCTTTGACATTTGACCAGATTGCCGAATTTTGTGCCCTTCACCCGCTGGAAGTTCGTGCCATTGCGGATGGCGAGAGCGCACAGGGAATTAAGGGCATGGATCCGATTTCTGCAGGCCAACTCTCCCGCGATGAATTGGACAAGGCGCAGACCGAGGACAATTACCGAATGAAGGTTGCCGAACCTAAGGTTATTGTTCCTCCGCTGAAACGCAAGGGACCTCGTTATACACCACTGTCGAAACGTCAGGATCGCCCGAATGCGATTTTGTGGCTGGTGCGTAACCATCCTGAATTGAAAGATTCTCAAGTCATTCGTCTGGTGGGCACCACCAAGAATACCATTGAAGCAGTGCGCGAGCGCACTCACTGGAACTCGGCCAATCTTGCTCCGATGGATCCGGTAACGCTTGGTATCTGCACGCAGATTGCGATGGATTTTGAAGTGAACAAAGCTGCTAAATGGGCACCTAAGCCTGTTGAAGTGCCGGAAGAAGAGAAGTCGAGATTGCTACCAGCTTCTGAAACTCAGACATTTGGTGGACCTTCTGTTGCAAAAGAACAAGCGGTTGATGCGGATTCTGTTTTTGCGAACTTCGCCAAGACAGCAGAAGAAACCGATACTGGAAGCTAGGTTCACTTAACGGTGTCCGCTTGGAAGATGGTATGAAAATTTAAGAGGCAATCAAAATGATTGCCTCTTTTTTTGTGACTAGATCGTGTCCGTCTTTGACGGAATCGATCTAGTTTTTTGTTCTCACGGGCGCATCCAAGCTCCGCTTGGGCCCTCCGTATGGGCGGCGCTAGCCTAGCGCCGGGTGGCTCTTCGCCACCTAACCTTGATAGGTTTTAGATTACGCCTTTTGCCTTTAGGGCTTGTGTAATTTCGTCCAGAATTGCCGGATCATCGATGGTTGC
>JAESSK010000319.1 GCA_016764155.1 Rhizobiaceae bacterium | reverse complement strand
TGCTGCATCTCAGGGTAGTAAATCTGTGCTGGCATTTCTGCCAAACAATGCCGAAGGCATCCTGCGCGAAGCGGTATTGCGTGAAGTTGCTGGCGCCGCCGAGATGGATGTCAGCGTGGTAAAATATGACCGCACCGCCGAGAGCATTCGCACAGCAATCGGCGAAAGCACGATCCAATTTGATAAATCTGATAGCCTCTATATTCCCGATGGTGGCAAGGTGCCGAGCATCATCTTAAACTCGCTCCGCGATCTTGGGATGACCACCAAAGATAAGCAGATATTGGGTTCAGGCAATTGGGAATCAGCTCCAATTTCTAACCCCGAATTCGCCAACGCGCTGTTTCCCAAGCGTGACACAAGCAATTTTGAACCCTTCGCCCAGCGCTATCAAACAGTCTATAGTAGCAAGCCGGGGGTTCAGGCAGCACTTGGTTATGATGCGGTAACCCTTGTTTCAGAGCTCATCCGCCAAAATGGCAAAAACGCGTTTTCAAATTCGGTGGTAGAAAACGCACGCGGCTTTAGTGGGATCAACGGCCTTTTCAGATTGCGTTTTGATGGCACTACCGAGCGCGGTCTGGCTATATATCAGGTCAGAGAAGGAAAGGCCGAATTAATAGCTCCGGCGCCAAGAAGCTTCAACAGCTTCAATCGCTTTGGTAGTGGCAACTAGCTTATTGCTGGGAAAGAGAGACGTCCGGCTGGTAGGGAGCGTCCACATCTTTGGTAACAGCTTGTGCGCAAACGGTCTGATTGTTTCCTGAGTTAAATGTCACGCTTGGTGAGCCGTGCAATTCCCAACCATCATCCAGCGCCTTGGTAATCTTATGGCAAAACGCAGCATCATCTGTGCCCGTAAGCAATCTGTATAATTTGGCCATTTTCCCTCAGTCCTTCAAAGACGAAATCAGTTGTCGGGCCATGCCCAGATGCAAAAATTCAAACATCTCGCCTTCGATCTGCAGCACGGCGTGCCCCGCATTGGCCGGGTCATCAAATGCCGCAATGATTGTCTCGGCCTGTTTGATATCCGTTTCACTCGGCCCAAAACGCAGATTTGCCGCTTCAATTTGCGCTGGATGGATTAGCGTTTTTCCGTCATATCCCATGGACGCGCCTTGCTGACATTCAGCATCAAGGCCTTCAAGATCACGAAAATTATTATAAACCCCATCGAGAATGGAAAGGTTATAGGCCCGCGCCGCCGCCAATATTTGCATCAGCCATGGCAACATAACCTCGCGTCCCGGTTCCATTTTTGCCCCGGTCTCTTTGGCCAGATCATTGGGGCCGATGACGAGGCAGTTCAATCTCGTATTGTTGCCGCAGGCTGCGATTTCTTTTAAATTTATCAGCGCTTGCGGCGTTTCAATCATCGCCCAGATTTGTAAATCCGCTGGGGCCTCTTCAAGCATTTGCTGGAATGCCTCAATATCAGAAGCATTGCCCACTTTCGGTAAAAGCAAAGCATCCGGCTTGCAGGAAAGTGACACAGCCAGATCTTCGGCAAAGCTGGCACTGCCCAATTGTGGCAGACGAATGATGCGTTCCTTGCCACCGAAATCTGTATCTTTGACCAATTCGCGCAAATTCTGGTGCGCACCAGCACGCGCTTCATCGGCAATGGAGTCTTCCAGATCGAACACCACGCCGTCGCAATCGAGGTGCGGCGCTTTCTCCAACACCCGGCGATTGGTCGAGGGCATATAGAGGACAGAACGGCGTTGACGCCAATTTTTATGAAAGAAAACCATAGGCCTAGACCTATTTCGCATTTGCCCTCGACGCAAGGCGTCACGTGGTGTAAATCCTCTGCAAGAGATTTAAGTTCAAAAGAGCGTACGTAAAAATGGATAAATTCAAGACCCTTACTTCGACCGCCGCACCTTTGCCGATCGTCAATATCGATACCGATATGATCATCCCGAAAGACTATTTGAAAACCATCAAACGCAGCGGCCTGAGTGTCGGCCTTTTCGCGGAAATGCGGTTCCATGAAGACGGCTCGAAAAAAGAAGATTTTGTGCTGAACCAACCTGCTTATGAGGGCATTGAAATCCTTGTGGCAGGCGATAATTTCGGTTGCGGCTCCTCGCGTGAACACGCGCCTTGGGCATTGCTCGATTATGGTATTCGCTGCATCATCTCCACCAGCTTTGCTGATATCTTTTATAATAACTGCTTCAAAAACGGTATTCTGCCGGTCATCGTAACACCGGAGCAGCTTGAAGATTTGATGGATGACGCCAACCGTGGTGCCAACGCAAAACTGACCGTTAATCTGGAAGACCAGACCATTACCGGTCCAGATGGCGGCCAGATCAAATTCGAAATGGATCCTAATCGCAAGCATCGTCTGCTCGAAGGCATTGATGATATTGGCGAGACCATGGGGAAAGCTTCCAAGATCAAATCATTTGAAGACGAATATTCCAAGGCCCATCCCTGGGTTTAATAACTTTTAACAGCACAATTGCGAAAAGTGAGAACCGGTTTTCGAACTAAATTGTGCGTGAAGCATAAAATCAGAAGGCAATAATCACATGGCAAATCGTAATCTATTTCTGCTGCCCGGCGACGGCATCGGCCCAGATATCATGGGTGAAGTTAAAAAACTCATCGGCTGGATGAATGAAAACCTAAACACTGGTTTTAAAACCGACGAAGGTCTTGTCGGCGGCAGCGCGTATGATGCTCATGGTGCTGCGATTTCCGACGAAGACATGGGAAAAGCCGAAGCTGCTGACGCCGTATTGTTCGGCGCTGTTGGCGGCCCAAAATGGGATGACGTTCCCTACGAAGTGCGCCCGGAAGCTGGCCTGTTGCGTCTCCGCAAAGGAATGGAGCTCTTCGCCAATTTACGTCCGGCCATTTGTTATCCTGCATTGGCAGATTCGTCTTCTCTGCGCAAAGAAATTGTCGATGGCCTTGATATTCTGATCATCCGCGAACTCACTGGCGGCGTATATTTTGGCGAGCCAAAAGAAATCATCGACCTTGGCAATGGCCAGCAGCGTGCGATTGATACGCAGGTTTATGACACCTTCGAAATCGAACGGATTTCCGGCGTGGCTTTTGAGATGGCCCGCACCAGAGGCAACCGCGTGACCTCTATGGAAAAACGCAATGTGATGAAATCCGGCGTTCTTTGGAACCAAGTGGTGACCAAATATCACAAAGAAAAATATCC
>JAESSK010000318.1 GCA_016764155.1 Rhizobiaceae bacterium | reverse complement strand
TTCCTTGAGATATTTAGAGATGAGATGAGCCACGACTTCGGTATCGGTCTGGGTAGAAAAAACAAAACCTTCGCCAGCCAACTCTCTTTTCAGATCGCGAAAGTTCTCGATGATGCCGTTATGCACTAGCGCTACATTTTCTGAAAAATGAGGATGTGCGTTGGTTTCATTGGGAACACCGTGGGTTGCCCAGCGTGTATGGCCAATGCCTACATGGCCAGCAAGTGGTTCTGCGTTCAGCTTTTTCTCAAGGTTTACCAATTTGCCTTCGGCGCGTCTGCGCTGCAAAGTGCCATCGGTGAAGGTTGCAACACCCGCAGAATCATATCCGCGATATTCAAGCCGTTTCAACGCATCCACCAATAGTGGTGCCACGTCTGTTTTGCCCACAATGCCAACAATTCCGCACATATACCCTACCCCTTAGAATCGTATTCCCAGTCCTGCCCCATCCCTAACGGCCAAAACAGCGTGTGAGAACTCAATTCAAATTTCAAATCATTTCAAGTTACTATACGCAAAGGAATGAAAATTCGCTGAAGATAATTAAACCTGAATAAAGGACGTATCAATCATGATGTTTGTTGTACGTCGCCTTCAATTTCATAATAGTCGCCTTTATCGGCCACAAAGATATGTTTGGCGATTTTCAGGCCTGTTTTACCGTCCAAGCTGCCCGCCAAAATTGAGGTAAAGTCTTCCTCGGCGTGTCGCCAAAAAAGAGTAGATCCACAAAATTTACAAAAACCTCGTTCGGCATCTTTTGATGCGTGAAACCATGTGAGGTTATCTTCGCCCTGAATGGTGAGGTCATCGTTATGAGCAGCAGTTGCTGCAAAAAAATGTCCGGACTGCTTGCGGCACTGGGTACAGTGGCAGGCGGTAATCGGGCGCAGAGGCCCGTTCACCTGATAAGATATTTTTTTACAAAGACATGAACCAGACTTCATTTATTATCCTTTTGTATCATGCAGATACAGATATTTTTTCATCTGATACATCACGGTTTTCCTGAAGCAATTCAGCTAGCAGAAATGCAAGTTCCAATGACTGACTGGCGTTCAGACGTGGATCACAATGGGTGTGATAACGTGAACCCAGATCTTCCTCGGTCACCGCGCGTGCACCACCGGTGCATTCGGTGACGTCTTTGCCGGTCATTTCGAAATGTACGCCGCCAGCATAGGTTCCCTCAGCTTTGTGGATAGCAAAGAAGTTTTGTACTTCCTTCAGGATATAGTCGAATGGTCGGGTTTTATAACCGCCAGCAGAAATCGTATTGCCGTGCATTGGATCGCAAGACCAAACGACGGATTTACCTTCACGTTCAATCGCACGGATGAGTTCTGGCAAATGGTCGCCAACTTTTTCATGGCCGAAGCGTGCGATGAGTGTGATACGGCCAGCTTCATTGGAAGGATTGAGGATATCAATCAATTCCAACATGCCGTCTGGAGTCATTGAAGGACCGCATTTAAAGCCAATCGGGTTTTTGATGCCACGGCAAAATTCCACATGGGCGTGATCCGGCTGACGTGTACGATCGCCAATCCAAACCATATGGCCGGAAGTTGCGTAATAGTCGCCACTGGTTGAATCAACTCGCGTCATGGCTTCTTCATAGCCGAGCAGCAAAGACTCGTGGCAGGTGTACATTTCTGTTTCGCGAAGACGCTGATGATTTTCTGCGTCAAAGCCGATTGCTTTCATGAAACGGAGGGTCTCGCCAAGACGATCAGCGAGATTGGCATAACGCTCCATTTGCGGGCTGTCTCTGACAAAATCGAGGGTCCATTGCTGCACATGCTCCAGATTGGCGTATCCACCCTGAGCAAGCGCACGCAGAAGATTAAGCGTTGCGGCAGACTGGCGGTAAGCCATGATTTGACGCTCAGGATCAGGAATGCGTGATTCAGGGGTGAATTCAGAACCGTTGATGATGTCGCCGCGATAGCTTGGCAGCACCACATCGCCTTGCGTTTCATTATCGGATGAACGCGGCTTGGCGAACTGACCAGCAATCCGGCCAACTTTTACAATAGGTTTTGCAGCCGCATAGGTGAGCACGACAGACATTTGCAGGAAAACGCGGAAGAAGTCGCGGATATTATCTGCGCCATGTTCAGCAAAACTTTCGGCACAATCACCGCCCTGCAATAGGAAAGCATTGCCTTTGGAGACTTCAGCCAAATGTGCCTTCAACGCGCGGGCTTCACCTGCAAAAACCAAAGGTGGATAGCTGGCGAGCCGCTCCTCAACCGCACTCAATGCGGCCGGGTCAGGATACTCAGGAACCTGGATGATTGGTTTGTTTCTCCAGGAGTTTGGCTGCCAGTTATTTGCCATTTTAGTTTTCCTACTCAAATACTGTTTAATAATTCTGGGTTTTGCCCAAAATTCTGTTTCGTTGGTATAAAGAAATTGACCGGAATTTGCCACAAAAAAGTAATGTGAGCTAGAAAAGCACTCCGGCGCCTCTCAATGTCTTGTCGAATAGTTCTGCGCTTGCTTGATCGAGTTCTATTGCTCTTGGATATCGTGGTTCGTTTCGGTCCAGAATAATTGAACGTTCAAAGCCAATGGTTGTTTCAATAAAATGGGCAAGGCCGTATGAGCCATACTCATTCAAATAGCCCTGCATCACCGCATCCAGATAGCTTTGCAGCAGTGGTGGCTGTGAATCAGGTTCACTGGCAGGGTTGGCCACATAAACGTAAAGCTCAGTTGGGAGATTGACCGGGAGGTCCCTTCCCTGCACCAAGAAATCATCATGGCTAAGTTGCACTCGCTGATAGCCCCGTTCGCGTTCATCAACCATTTCCAGATTTTCCAGACGATCCACTACGATGAGGCCATGCAATTGGGCGTTGTCATATCTATGGATGCTGAGCAAGGCAATCTCGGGATCATCCACTGCCGGACGCCCCTGCCAATGACGACGCCAGCCCTTCAGGGCCACCGGAATGGTCTCGATATAGTCCGTGCGCAGGGTTGCTGTATTAACCAGCGACCCAAAGCCGAAATATCCCACCATTTGTTTTGTCATCGTTCAAGTCCAACCTAATCCACAAACAAAAAGAGCCCCATCTGGGGCTCTTTCAAATTCAACTCTGATAGGATCATTTGTCATCGGCGGTTATGTTGCCACCTTCAGTGCCGCACCGGAGAACGTGACCGA
>JAESSK010000317.1 GCA_016764155.1 Rhizobiaceae bacterium | reverse complement strand
TCCTGACCCAATTCCTTGGCCAGGCTTTGGGTGAAACCAATCACCCCAAACTTCGCCGCTGAATAGGGCGTGCGATAGGCATACCCATGTTTTCCCGCGGCAGAAGACATATTGATAATCGCTCCGCCGCCAGCTTGTTTAATCATCGGCACAGCAAAATGCGTGCAAAGGAATTGCCCCACAAGGCACACCTCGATACAACGCCGCCACTCGGCTGGATCAACCTCTTCCACTCCGCCGGTTGGCCCGGCAATACCGGCATTATTGATCAGAGAATCCAGCCCGCCAAGCTTGGCTTGCGCATGTTGCAAAAGCGCCTCAACCGCATCATCATCGGACACATCCGCATTGAACGTATGGGCGTCTGGAAACCGCTTGGCAAAATCACCAAGCCGCCCCTCATCCACATCACAAACAAGAACATTCGAACCTTCTTCAATCAGCCGTTCGGCAGTCGCCAAACCAATACCCCCCGCACCCGCTGTGATCAGAACCCGTTGATCTTTAAGACCATCTCCCCGCTTAGTCATTTATTTTCCAAACCCCACATAACAACCCTTTTCAATCTCTTCCATCAACGATGGCGCAGAAGGTGCCCATCCAAGTGCACGTCCGGCAACACCGCGAACCCGGCTGTTAGAAGCCATCGTATCATTGGCCGGACCTTCGCCCCATTCAGCTTCTGCATCCGCCATTGAAATGGCTTCTGCTTTGCCGTCAAATCCGAGCATTCGGCTGATATTTTCAGCCAGTTCCTTCATCGACATTTCGCCATTTTCGGCATAGTAAAATCCGCCCGCAGGCGCTTTTTCAATCGCCAGCAAATAAAGATCAACCAGATCGCTCATATGCACATTGGACCAGATATTTTCGCCAGCCCCGATATGTTTTCCGACACCAAATTTCCGCGCCAGCTCAATCATCCACGGCACCTGCATGGAATGGGGATCGGCCCCAAGACCAAGCCCGTAAATCAAACTCGGGCAAACAATGATCGGATGAACGCCCCGCTCTTTTGACGCCAGAATAGTTTTGTTCAATGCCACCCGAGCAACCCGTGCTGGCGAGGGAGATACCGGCGTATCTTCATCAAAAATTTCTTCGCTCAATTTACCTTGCGTCCGTTGCCCAACAAGGCTCGACCCACTGGTGTGAACAAATTTCTTGCCGCTCCCTTCAAGTGCTTCAAGCAACGCCTCCGCTGCACCCACGTGATCGGCATGGGCAGAGTTCACCACCATATCCGCATCACGCGCTGCAGCCTGCAAAATATCGCGATCATCAAGCGAACCACGCAAGGGCGTCGCGCCAATTTGTCTGATCATTTCATCAGCCGTTTCAGAGCGTGAAAGACCAATCACTTCATGTCCGGCAGTCACTAATTTGGCCGCAACCGAACCGCCTATATAACCGGATGCGCCAGTGCAAAATATCTTCATAATTCTAGTTCCTAAAAGTCAAAGGGCTTGTGCGGCCCTTTATCAAGCCGCCATGCAAAATCGCACTGATCAGCCAATGGAAAGTGCTCACACACCAGCGGGTCATGGCCGGGAATTACAAAATCCCGATTGACCGCTAATTCCTGAATGGTCTTAAAACCATTCAGCATAATTTCCAGATCAACCACAATTGGAAACGGCTTGCCGGTGATAAAATTCTCGTAAAAATGCGTTGCGTCAGAGGCCAGACACATGGGCCCGTTTTCCGTCATCACCTGAATCACTTGCAGCCCGCGCGAATGCCCACCGACACAGTGAACAGTGACGCCGGGAACAACTTCGCCAACCCCGTCATAATACGTCACACGACCCGAAAACACATGATTGACCATGTCGCAAATATGTTGCCCGGTAAATGGCATTTTGAGGGTTTGGTGGCACATGCACGGCCCCGTCGCATAGGCCATTTCAGCCGCCTGCAAATGAAATTGAGCGTTAGAAAATTGACGCAAACCGCCCGCATGATCATAGTGTAAATGAGTGATTATCACCGTATCAATATCATCGGGGTTGATCCCAAAATCCCGCACAGCTTCCGCTGGCGTCCGTATCAAAGGACGATTGCGCACGGCGGCTTCTTCCGTATCAAAACCTGTATCTACCAAAATGGTTCGTTCACCGTTTTGCAAAATCCAGATAAAATAGTCGATCACGTGAGGCTCTGAATAATCCACATCGAAGATAAAGCTGTCGGTTCGCACACGCGCAGCACTACTGCCATATTTCAGGGCATAAACTTCCCAGTTATCGCTCATAATTTTCGATTTCCTCCACCCACATTTGATCTCTCCATTAATCGAATAATGGTTCATATGTTCAAGATATCAAACACATTTTTTACTTTGATGGCAATGGCGTTAAACAGACGAAGCGCCACCCTTTTAAAGACCGGGCACGACGGCCTCACTCCAGCCTTCCTCCATCGCACCGAACGCCTTAAGTATGAGGTGCCGACTATTCAAGACCTCGATACCGCGCATCACATAAAAAGTGTTGTTATTTTTTCATTCCAAGTTAAGGATGAACGTTCAGGCAATCTTAATAATAAATAAAAATGCCTGAAATATACGAAATATGACACCTGTACTCTGGGAGGAAATAAGGATGTTCAAAAAAGGTATTAGTAGCGCAATTGCGATTACCGCAATAGCTGCCGGTCTGGCAGGCGCAGTAGTAAGTGCGGAGGCACAAGAGCGCATTCGCTGGAAATTGCACACAGCATGGGGTAGTTCACTTCCCCATCTAGGTACTTCTGCAATACGTTTTTCCAAAAATATCGAACGCATGTCTGGCGGCGAATTCACCATGAAAACGTTCGAGCCGGGCGCATTGGTCCCTGCAAATGAAGGCTTTGATGCTACATCAAAAGGTTCAATTGAAGCTGCATGGAGTACTGCTGGTTATGATGTGGGTAAAGTACCTGCACTTGCATTCTTCACCGCGGTGCCATTTGGCCCGTCAATTGGTGAATTCCTGGCATGGAAAATGTTCGGCGGCGGCAATGAAATTCAACAGGAAATCTATGCAAGCCATAACATCCACCAAATGGATTGCCTGGCCATTGGCCCGGAGACATCCGCATGTTGATCGCTGCACCAC
>JAESSK010000316.1 GCA_016764155.1 Rhizobiaceae bacterium | reverse complement strand
CTCAGTTGCAAGAAGATAAGACCCTCACGCCTGCGCTGAAAATGTCTATTGAACTCATTCTTGTTGTCGTTGTTTTGCTCGCTAGTAAATTAGGACTTAATAGTAAAAATAGTAGTATCCCGCCATCAAAAGATATTAATCGAGAAAAACAAGCCAAAGAGAAATCAGACAAGTCAGCGGGTGGACAAAAAGGCCGAGTAGGCAAAACGCTGACTCAAACTCAAACGCCCGATGAAGTACAAGTCATTTTAGTTGACCGAGATTTTCTACCTAAAGGTAATTATCGAGAAGTTGGTTTTCAAAAGCGACAAGTCGTTTATATAGATATCAGTAAAGTCGTCACAGAATATCAGGCTCAAATTCTTGAGAATGAGGAGGGAAAACGTTTTGTTGGTGAATTTCCTCTAGGTGTTAACGGTCCTATTCAATATGGTGTTGGTGTAAAAGCGCATGCGGTTTATTTATCCCAATATCAATTACTTCCCTATAATCGCATTGAAGAATACTTTGCCGACCAGCTCGGTATCCCGATTAGTGCAGGTAGTTTGTTTAATTTTAATGAACAAGCGGCAACATTAGTCAAGTCATCTGGTGCTGAAGCAGCAATTATCAGTGATTTTACTCACGGCTAGCGCATTTTAATCCCTGATTCCAACAGGGTTGAACGATACTCATCATCCAACCCTGCCATTTTCTTTTTGGATGCAGGCACAATACCGATGCGATAATCATCGGGTACGTTCAAAATTTCGCGGGTGAGGTCAATAGCCAGTTTGAGCTTTGCCTTGCCAATTTTCCCACGATGGGAAAGGCCAAGAGCGGCATCACTAAGCGCATCAAGCGACCAACCAGGTCGTTTGCTACAAGGGCCAGAAGAAAAACGAGGATTGACCGGACGCAGGTCCGGTTTATTTATGTCAGTCATTTCATCTATCCTTCCAGATAGTTAGCCTCTCGTTGGGGAGAGGTGTCCCACCGTTGGGAATAGGGAAGATGTATTTTCGAGTCAAGGACTTTTAGAAATGATCATCCAAATTACGAGGAAATGGAGCCGATCACTCAGGCACAGGCGGCGAAGAGCCACCCGGCGTTAATGCGGCGCCCATACGGAGGGCCCAAGTGAAACTTGGAAACGCCCGTGAGAACAAATAGCCGTAAAAACAAAAACGGCGCCTCAAGGCCGCCGTTTCAAATAAATGTAGAATTGCTCTACCAAATTTCATACCGCAACCCGATGCGTATATCCTGAAGTTTAAAATCATCTGAATTGGCTGTGTTTGATGAAACAGCATTATCAGCGACCGTTTTACCACCATCCACATGGGTGTATTTATATTCAAAATCAAGCAGCCAGTTTTTATCAAGACGATAGTCAAATCCCGCCATCACCGAATAGGTCATACCCTGATAGCTTGCGCCATCGCGCGTTCCCACCACACCTGAAATAACGTGGTTGCCCCATTTAACATCAGCCACCCCTAAGCCTGCACCGATATAGGGTGATATGCCCAAGGTGTTTCCGAGAGATAGATAACCGTTCAGGCTATAATTGGTAAGTACGAATGAGCTATCGTCGGTGATGCCTGCGCCTGCATCCAACCCTTGCCAGTCACGTCCGCTGTGATAGTCCATTGTCGCATCCATCCGCAAATATGGATTGAATGTATAGCCAAAGCCGACGCCGGAAGAATAACCATTGTCCTCATTTTGAGGCACAAAAGCATAAGAATTTGTTCCGTCATTAAATCTTTGATTTTCACTGTTACCTAGCGAAACTCCCACGTGGCCACGCAGATACCAACCACTGCCATATTCCACATTGGTTGTACCACCGCGGCTCTCCGGGAAATCCAGATCCGCTGCATTTGCGATCCCCGATAGGCCCAACATCCCTGTCAGCACCAATACTATTGATAGTACCAAACCAGTCTTAAAAATATTAGTCATCTTATTCTCCCTGCTCGAGCATATTTATTCCCGAACCGAATTGTTCTTGTGATTTGAATACTCAAAGATCAAAGGGGCCTGTTGGCCCCGTTAATTTACTATTTATTTGTAAACGTTGCCGTCGTCGTAGCTGGCAAGCGTGCTGCCACCGAACTGATATCTCAGACCAAGTTTAAAGGCATGAATATCCAATCCGCTGTCATAACCCTGACGACCGGAGTTGGCGTTACCCGCTTCAAAATGGAACATCGGTCCGCCTTCAATATGGGTGTAGCTATAAGCAGCATCCCATTTCCAATAGGCATCAATGTCATATGAGGCACCCGCATGGAGTGAATAGGCAAATCGAAGGTCTGCTTCGCCGAAATGGTTCGTAGCAACACTGCCGGTACAACCACTCACACAAATTTCGGAGTTGATCAGATCTGTCCAATGCAATTGGGCAGCGCCGATACCAAAACCTACATACGGTGTAATTCTGGAATAAGTGCCAAGATCCAAATAAGCATTCATCATATAGGCGGTCACGGTGAGATCTGAATTATCAGAAAAGTCACAAAGGGTAGCACCTGTGAGAGTACAAGTTGTTGCACCTGTGGCCGAAGAACCGTTGAAATCGGTTTTGAAATAATGATTAATGGTTGCATCAACACGGAAATAGTCCGTTACCTGATAACCAACACCACCGCCGAGCATCCATGTATCGTCAACATCATGCCGTTCAAACTCACCAGTTAGTGAAGCCGTACCTTGATGATAAAGCACCCCTTTGGATTTGAGGGCGGCATAACCAATATCACCGCGCAGATACCAACCCGTGCTGGATTGGGTCACAATCTCCAGAGGAGGTTCCACAAGATCCGGGATCATATCTGCAGCATTTGCCACAGTCACAGTAGCAATCATTGCTGCAGTAAGCAGCATGGTCTTTTTGAAGGTGCGCATTACTTATTCCTTTTTCCAGCCAAAATGAGCTAACAACTCAATTCTTGGTCGCAATATGGAGTAGAAATGTTAATGCGCGATTAACCGTATTTATTAAGGTTAAAAATAGTAGCTAATTATTTATTAAGAATAGATTTGAATATGCTTGTTCTCATGTGGATTGCACTCACGGCATATCTTCGCTTACGCTCAGGCCTGCGTGGGCGCGGCGCATTAGCGCCGGGTTCCCACGCTCGCCCTCCGGGCTCTCATTCTTTTTCCAAAAATTTATCGGACCGTTCCCTTGCTCAATCCCATCCGTATTTACCTCG
>JAESSK010000315.1 GCA_016764155.1 Rhizobiaceae bacterium | reverse complement strand
CTTCCGCATAGGCCTGGGTCATCATGGCTTGGTCGTAGAGCATTTTTTCAAAATGCGGGATGCGCCAGCCGGGATCGACTGCATAGCGGTGCAGGCCGCCTTCGATGTGGTCGTGGATGCCACCGGAAATGATTGATTTTAATGTGAGTTCGACGGCGGCAAGGGCCGCTTCATCGTCGCTTACTTCGGCCTGGTGCAACATAAACATCAGTATGGATTGCTGGAAGAATTTTGGAGAATTGCCCATGCCGCCGGCGAATTCGTCGAACTGACCGGTTAGTTCTGCTGAGGCCTTAGTCATTAATTCGGATGAGAGTTCGCTTGCTTCAGCTTTGCGCGTGAGGAACGTTTGTAGCAATTCAGAGAGGCGGTCAGCTTCAGCGATCAAATCGTCTTGTTGGGATTCCCATCCGTTCAAAATGTTGCCGAGTATCTGACGAAAATCATCAGGCGCGATGTATCCGGTGCCGTAAAACGGTTTGCGTTCGGGTGTCAAAAATACCGTATTGGGCCAGCCGCCACGTTGGGTCAATGCCTCGGTCACCAGCATATAGGCTTCATCCAGTTCCGGGCGGCGTTCACGGTCGACGATGACCGGGATGAAATTTTCGTTGATTGCGCTGGCGATATCTTCAACGTTGAAATGGGTTTCCTGCATTACATGGCACCAATGGCAGGCGGTATATCCAAACGAAACCAGCAAGGGCAGATTGCGTTTTTTTGCCAGTTCGAACGCTTCTTCGCCCCATTGATACCATTGCACTTTGTCGGGTGCGTGCAGTCTTAGATAGGGAGAGGCGGCTTCAACCAAGCGAGGATTTTCGGCGGCTGTTACTGGGCCAATTGTACTTGTGACAATCAGGGCCAGTCCAGCTAGTGCGAATATTATCTGCCGCAATTTATTTCTCCTGAGCTTGTTTGGTGAATTGGCTAAACCATATCGAACTGGGAGCCGTGCGGGGAATCACATTCGCGTGGGAAAAACGTTATGTGTTTGATTTTGGTTCCAGAGAATGGAGGGTGAACCAGCTGAGAATGATCAATGGTAACCCGATGCCGAAGGATACGCGGATGCCGAAATGTTCGGCGATGAAACCAAGGATTGGCGGGGCGATCAAAAAGGTGATGAATGCCAATTGGGCGAGTGCTGCCACATTGGTCGCGGCCGGACGATCTGTGCGTTGGGCAGCGGCCGACATGGCAAGCGGGAAGACCACGCTTGTGCCAGCGCCGATCAGTGAAAATCCGATCAATGCGATGATTGGATGAGGTGCGAAGACCACCATAAGCGTGCCGACGCCGAGGGTTGCAATCAGGGTTCTGGCAATTTTTACCGGGCCATGTCTGTCGACAAACCCATCGGCAAAATAACGAACGATGGCTTGTGTCAAAGCGCCGAATGCCAAAGCAAGACTGTTGATAAAGGGCGGAGTTTTAAAGATGTCGCGCATGTAGATCACCGACCAATCGGCCCCCGCGCCTTCCAGCAGCATGGCCGATAGGGTGAAAGCTACAATCATCAGAATTGCGGTGGATGGCTTGACGAATTTTGGTCCAGCTTCTTCCTCGCTGTCGCGTGAGGGAGCGGGGGTAAAATCCCAAAACAATATGAAGGTCAGGATTGTCGCAAGGGTCGTCATTCCAAACAAATGCGTGGCCGGATCAATGCCCAATTGGGTGATCGCAGCAGCGGCCATTCCGGCAGAAAAAAACCCGAAACTCCAAAAAGCATGAGAGCGGTTCATGATGCGTTTGCCGAGCATATGTTCGGTGCGGTCGGCTTCCAGATTGACGATTATTTCTATGGCACCAATCGCAAACCCGCCTACGGTAAGGCATAGGAAAAAGGTGAAGGGCGTGGGTGCCAATGTTGCGGCAACTTCTGCAAAACCAAGAATGGGGATGCCGATCAAGAATATGGTGCGAAATCCAAAACGCTCAATCACCGGGCCTGCAAACATCAAAGAGACTTGTGCACCCAGAGCTAGTCCGATTAAGACGGCCCCTAACGTGCCTTCGCTAATGCCCATTTTTAATTGGAGATCGCCAAGGCGCGGGAAAATTCCGGCAAGGACCAATGCATAGAGGAAGAATGAAAGGTAGACGCGAATTTGAGGTGTGAGTAGGTGAGATATCATCATCGACCTTTGATGGTTTTGTCATTTGCGTCCAGCCAATCAGCAATTTGACCGGCTGCTTCAATGGCGCTTAGTTTGGTTGTGTCGAGCAACATGAAGTTGTCGCATTCACTTCCCATCAATTCAGAAGCGCTATCGTGATTGCGTTGAACCATGGCGGGATCGCAGGGTTTCCTTTGAAGGTCTCGATCTTCACTTAGAATGCGTGCGTCTGCGATATCCTGAATTGAGCGGACGGTCTGGTAGAACGCTTTCGATCTGTAATTTGTCAGAGCAAACGCCACATTATACACGCTGTGGATATCGAGCATGCGCCCTTCAATGAGCTTGATCAGCTCACTACCGATGCTCAATTTCCCAACACCGGGATATCCATTGAGTATGATCAACAAGGCAAGGTCTTTCGGATGTTCCCACAACTCTAGCGAGCTTATCCAAGAGTTGCGCCTATGTCCGATTAATCTGGAAGAATTTTGATATTCAACAGCGCGCATCGTTTTTCGGATTGCACGATCTTGATGGCTTCACTGATCGCGTCCTTGACGGCATCCACTGATGTTACTTCTTTGGTCCATGCGCGGCTGGCTTTTGCGGTCATGGTGAAATCGGGTGATGGCTTTAAGGAGGTCAGTGGCATTTCGTTAGATTTTGCCGCATAGCCTTTTGGATAGACGCCGCTGACGGAAGCGCGTACGGCTCCCCATTCTTCATTGTTTAGAATGATGATCAGAACTGGCAATTCCAGCGCTTCGGCGATCTGGTGACAGACGGTAGGGTTGGCAAACATGTAGGAGCCATCGCCCAGTGTGGCGATGCATAAGCGATCGCGGTCGGCCAGTTGTGCGCCTAAAGCTGCAGGGAATGACCAACCGAGGCCACCGGAATGGGGTTCCTGAAACCAGGAGTTTCGCTCGGTTCTCTCAATGTAGCCAAGCTTGGTTCCCAACTCTGAAAACACTGAGGAATTTTTGCCTTCCAGTACTTCGCCCAAACATTGGCTGACCCATTCTTTGGTGATGCCGGTAACGTTGCGGGAAGAGGCGTGTTCTTTCAAAGCGGCGCGGGTGGCTGCTGAGTTTTTTGCCAACGCATCGCGGCGTGTGGCAATTGTTTTCTGATCGCTATCCAATTCACCCATTGCGGCAATGAGTGCTGGAATGGTCAGGTGCGTTTCGCCGGAAATGGAAATATTCGACTGGAAATTGCGTACCGGAAAACGACTGAATAATGGGTCCGGGCCCATGTGAATGACTTTTGCGCCGTCGGCCAGTTTGTGCATATCGGGCCACCAAGGGGCGAGACAATCGAGCACCAAAATCACATCGGCTTCTGCCATGGATTTTTTAGGATCGGCACCTACATGGCATGGATGATTGGTCGGGATCGAGAGATGAGTTGCCCACCATGAGCAAACGCCGATGCCCCATTGTTCAACCCACTTGGAGAATGCTGCAAAGCTTGCTTCATCGCCTGCGCCACGCTGGGCGATGATGAGTGGGGATTTGGCATTGGCCAGCAGTTTTGCTGCTTCTGCTATGGCACTTGGATCTGGCGCACCGGTGACCGGGGCCATGGAGATTGGATCGCCTAAACCTTCTTCAGCCGTCATCTCGCACAGGGTTTCGCGGGGAAGCGAAAGATATACCGGGCCTTTGGGTGTTGAATTTGAAATGCTGTACGCACGGTCGAGCAGTTCGGAAATTTGCTCAGGGAATTTTATTTCATATTCCCATTTGCAGGCTTCGCGAACCAAGGCTGCCTGATCACGCATTTCCTGCCCCCAGCCGATGGGAACAGTTCTTGCTCCAAAACGACCGCTTTCGGTGACCGGTGTGCGGCCCGACATCAAGATCATTGGCACGTGTTCGCAGGCGGCGTTGATGGCACCGGTTGCGCCGTTGGAAAGACCCACATTGGTGTGCAGCATAACCGCTTGCGCTTTGCCGGTCATCAAATAGTAGCCATGAGCCATGCCAAGAGCTGCGTGTTCATGAGGGATGACCAGCGCATTTGGCAGGTCGATATCCTTGGCCTTTGCCTCGGCAAGACCTTCAATGATGGGCGGGAAATCTGTGCCGGAATTTGCAAAAACATAATCGACGCCAAGCGCCTTTAATCTGGCAAAGATTGCTCCGCCTGCTGTTATCTCTTTTTTGATTGTCATATCGCTAACTGGCCAATAAATGCGGTAACCACAGGGTGATGGCCGGGAAGGCAATCAGGATGGCAATGCGGAACATTTCTGCAATGAAAAACGGCATCACGCCCTTAAAAGTTTCGCTCATGGGAACGTCTTTCGACAGGGCAGATATCACGAACACATTGAGACCCACTGGTGGCGTGATCAGCCCCAGTTCGACTACAATGAGCGCGAGAATTCCAAACCATACTTTGAGATCGTCGGTGCTCATACCGAAGCCAGAACCATCGGCCATTTGTGCAAGGCCACCGTTGAGATCAACCAGAACAGGCCAGAAAAACGGAATGGCAAGCAGGATCATAGAAAGGGAATCCATAACACAACCGAGCAGGATCAATGAAAGTAGTAACAGGACCAAAATAGTCATTGGAGCCAGACCGGAATTGACCATCCATTCGGCCATGGCTTGCGGTACGCCTGCACGGGACATGAAGATTTTGAGCATCTCCGCACCCAGCAGGATGAGGTAAATCATGCCTGCGGTTCTTGCGGTTTCCTGCAAAGCATCCTTGATGTCTGGTAGTCTCAGCTTGCCGCGGAATGTGCCGAATATCCATACCAGAAATACGCCAATGGCTGCTGCCGGTGTAGGGTCAAAAAAGCCTGCATAAATACCACCAATCACGATGGCGAAAATTGTCATTACAGGGATTGCGCCAACGGTGGCTGCGATAAATTCGGTGCGATCCTGTATGGCGCCAGCGGGGCCTGATTTCGGGAAGACTCTCACGTAGATCGCGATGGTCAGGATGAACATAAACACGGCCAGAAAACCGGGAATGAACGCTGCCATAAACATGGAAACGATATCGGCTTCCACGATGATGGCGTAAATAATCAAGACCACAGATGGCGGGATGAGGATGCCCAGCACGCCGCCAGCAGCCAAAGTGCCAGTGGCCAGTGCGCCGGAATAATTGAGGCGTTTTAGTTCCGGTAATGCGACCTTGCCCATGGTGGAGGCTGTTGCCAGCGAAGAACCGCATACTGCGCCAAATCCTGCGCAGGCAGCGATTGCCGCCATGGCTGTACCACCGCGCATCCAGCCAAGCCATGCATTGGCTGCCCGGAACATGTCACGGCTGAGGCCAGCCTTGGTGGCTAGCGCGCCCATGAGCACGAACATTGGCAGCACGGAAAGGCTGTAAATAGAGAATTGCCCGTAGGCCAGTGTTTTCAACTGGCTCATGAAAATTTCCGGACCTGAAAGCAGTGATACGCCGATACCGCCCACAAGGATCATGGCATAAGCAATTGGCATTCTGAGCGCGATTAGTGCGATCAAAACGGACAGCCCGGTAAAGCCGATTAATAGGGAATCAGCCATTGGTATTCGCTTTTCTGATTTCTGAGAGGGTTTCGCTGCTTGTTATCAGTGCCGCAATCGACAGCAGAAACAGTGAAAAAAGGATTGGGATATAGGCGATCCAGTGAGGAAAGCGCAGGACTATGGTGGTGTACTCATAGTCTTTTTGGTCGAGCATGCCGTAAAACATGCGCCATGCCAGCAGCAGGCTGAACGCGAATGCAACAAGCGCTGCGACAAATGTTAGTCCTGCTACCCATCGTTGGGAAAGCTTGGCTGTAAAAATGTCGGCGGTGACGTTTGAGCGGGTGAGCTGGCAATAAGGCAGAAAGGCAAATACTGCGACTGCAAGGCCTACTTGAGTCATCTCGAAATCGCCCGCAACGGGTACCCAAAGGGCTGTGCCGATGACTGAAATAACGTTCATGGCGACCACAGCCAGAAGCACAACGCCCCCTAGCAATGCCCAACCTTCGATGAAGGAACGGGCGAGGCCAAATGACCTCGCCCGTTTATTTGTGTTTGTATCTGACATTAGAGCCTTAGATTACATTTTTGAGTGTTTGGCGATGAGTTCGCGAGCACGTATAACCAGTGCTGCTCCGTCAATGCCGTTGTTGGAAGTTACGTCATCAATCCAGCGCTGAACCACAGGCTCAAGAGCTTTATCGAATGCTGCTGTTTCTTCCTCGGTCAATGTGATGTGTGTGTTGCCTGAATCAACAGCTACTTTGATGCCGTGATCATCGCCAGCACGCCACAATTTGCCAATTGTTTCCAG